>NZ_JBHXPI010000003.1:185465-425479 GCF_042718575.1 Streptomyces sp. NPDC058579 | reverse complement strand
GGTACGGGGGATTGCCGGCCGCGGGTCCCGAGTTCGGGACGGGGTGGGCGTCAGGAGACGCGCACCTCGGGGACCTCCTCGGCCGGGGCGGGGGCCTCGGCGGGAGGCTTGCGCAGGTTGAGCGCGGCCACGGCGCCGAGGAACGCGGCGGCCGCGGTGACCCAGCCGGCCACCCGCAGGCCGGAGATGACGTCGCCGTCCGCAGGGGCCGGAGCGCCCGCGGTCAGGTCGAGGCCGGAGTTGGCGATGACCAGGATGACGGCGAGCCCGACGGCGGCACCGATCTGCTGGGAGGTGGAGGCGAGCGCCGAGGCCACACCCTGCTCGGCGGGGTCCACCCCGGAACCGGCGGTCGCGAAGATGGCGGTGAACGCCAGGCCGCCGCCGAAGCCGTAGAGGGCGACGCCGGGCAGGACCGCCCAGTAGGTGCCACCCGCGACCATGCCCGCGGCCATCGCGGCCATGCCGATCGCGTAGATGAACATGCCGAGCGAAAGGGCCCCGCGCAGACCGGTCTTGTTGAGCATGGCGGCCGCGATCTTGCCGCCCGCGAGCATCGCGAGCAGACCCAGCGGGAGGAAGGCGAGACCCGCCTGGAGCGCGTTGTAGTCGAGGATGTTCTGGATGTAGGTGGTGAACAGGTAGTAGCCGCCGCTCAGGGCGCTCATGTGCAGGAACGCCACCATCATCGAGGTCACGAGGGTCCGGTTGCGGAACATCCGCAGCGGGGCGAGCGGGGCGCTGGTCTTGGACTCGATGAGGAAGAACGAGGCGACGAGCAGCAGGCCGACGATCAGCGAGCCGAGCACCCGCGGCGTGGTCCAGCCGGCCTCGGGGCCGCTGACCAGGCCGAACACGACGAGCGTGGCGCCGATGGTGACGACCAGGGCACCCGGGATGTCGAAGCCCTGACGGGCGCCGGTGCGCGGGGGGTCGGGAGCGAGCAGGGCGGGGACGCCGAGGAGCGCGACGAGGGCCAGCGGGGCCATGAAGAAGAAGACCCACTCCCAGCCGAGCCACTGGGTGAGCACGCCGCCGAGCAGCGCGCCGGCGGCCAGGCCGCCGCTGCCGGTGGCGCCCCAGACGGCCAGCGCCCGGTTGCGCGCGGGGCCTTCCTCGAAGCTGGTGACGACCAGGGTGAGCGTCGCGGGGAAGAGCAGTGCGCCGCCGAGGCCCTGCACGGCGCGCGCGGCGACCAGGACCTCCGCCGAGTCGGCGAGGCCGCCGACCAGGGCCGAGACGCCGAAGAGGACGAGCGCCGCGACGAAGACCCGGCGGGCGCCGAGCCGGTCCGCGGCGCGTCCGCCGAAGAGCAGGAAGCCGCCGAAGGCCACGGCGTAGGAGCTGACGACCCACTGGAGGGTCTGCGGGGAGAAGTCGAGGGCCTGGCCGATGTCCGGCAGCGCCACGAACACGATGTTGTAGTCCACGGCGATGATGAATTGGGCCAACGCCAGCAGCGCAAGCCTCAGGCCGGACCGCTGATGCGAGCTAACGGAACCTTCCACTGGATTGGAGCCCTTCTGCAAAAGGAGAACGGCGAGGCGCTCTCTACATGTCGTTCGTTTACTGAGCGGTGTTCAGAGTTCGCATGGGAGATGGTACCGCCACGGCGTTCACTGTCAAGCGGAACCGGCGTGCGCGCGAACCGGCCCCGGACCGTGTGCGCGGTCCGGGGCCGGCGATCGAGCGGAAGCGGGCGCCGTACCGGCGCCGCAGGGCAGGTCAGACGGGGTCGGCGTCGCCAACAGGGCCGAGAACGACCGGCAGTTCACCGATCACGCGCAGCGAGATGCCGGGCCAGCGCTCGACCCGCCTGCTCTCGTCCAGGCGCACGTCGCGCCGGATCAGGGCGGCGAGTGCCTCCTGCCCGATCAGCCGCGCGATCGGCGCCGCGACACAGAAGTGGATCCCGTGCCCGAAGCCGAGGTTGCGGGTCTGCTCACGGGTGATGTCGAGCCGCTCCGGGTCGTCGAAGGCCGCCGGGTCGCGGTTGGCGGCGGCCATCATCACGGTCACGTACTCGCCGGCCCGCACCGGGATGCCGGCCACGTCCGCGTCCTCCAGGGCGGTACGGGTCACCATCGCCAGGGTGCTGTCGTAGCGCAGCAGTTCCTCGACGGCCGCCGGCACCCGGTCCGGGTTGGCCCGCAGCCACGCGAACTGCGCCGGGTGGGACAGCAGGTTGTAGACCTGGTTGCCGATGAGCGCGGCCGTGGCGCCGAACCCGGCGGCCAGCAGGTTCATCAGGAGCATGGCCAGCTCCCACTCGGACAGCCGGTCGCCCTCCTGCTCCGCGCGGGCCAGTTCGCTGATGAGGTCGTCGCCTGGCGCCTCCCGTCGCGCGGCCACCATCTCGATGCCCGCGTTGATGAAGACGTCGCGGGCGCCGTTGCGGCCGGTCTTCTGCTCGTCGGTGAGCGTGAAACCGGGGTCGAGGCCCCGCCCGCTCTCCATGGTGTTGGCGAAGAAGAGCGGGTGGTAGTGCTCGGGTATGTCCATCATGTCGCTGAGGACCCCGGCCGGCAGTGGCCGGGACAGCACCTGCTGGAGGTCGACGCGGCCGTCGGGGCTCTCCACCAGCGCCCGGTCGAGCAACTCCTCTGCGTACCGCGCCGCCTTGGGGCGCAGGTCGGCGATCATCTTCGGCGTGAAAGCCTTGGACACCAGGCCGCGGATCCGGGTGTGGTCCGGCGGGTCCATGAACATGAGGATGCGGCCGGACTCCCCGCTCGCGGGGTTCTCCACGAACTGGTCGGCCACCATCGGGTTGACCCCCCAGCCGAACCGGGGGTCCTTCATGACCGCCGCGGCCTCCTCGTAGCCGTACACGGCGACGATCCCGCCCGGCGTACGGAAGGCCCGGCCGGACTCCTCCCTGGTCTTCCGGTGGTACGGAAACGGGTCGGCATGGAAATCGGGGTCGAACGGGTCGAAGGGAAGCGCCCGCCGAGCGGCTTCGGGGTCGTAAGTGATGACATCCGGGATTTTCGCGGTCGACGCCTCGGTCATTTTCCCACATCCCACTAGATTGAGGACCGTCTGCTGGGAGCGGAAATTACTTGCGACCTCCCCCTAGGGCCAACCCCTCTCACCGCGCCACGACATACAGGGGTACCCCACAAAATCTGGGGTTGGCACTAGGGGGCGGGGACCACTAATTTCCCGAGGGAAATTAGCAGAGTATCGCACCGAAAACTCACCTACAACGAGGTTCGGATGAGCAATAGCAGCGACCGGAAGAAATCCATGGAATTCCCTGAGATCCTCGAAGGATTCGACCTCACGGACCATGCCGGATTCGCCCGCGGAATTCCGTACGAGCTGTTCGCCAGGCTCCGCCGCGAGGCACCCGTGCTCCGCCACCCCGCCGGCACCCTCCCGGACGGCGAGAGCTTCTGGGTGCTGACCCGGCACGCGGACATCGCGGCGGCCTCGGTGGACCCGGTCTTCTCGTCCCAGGGCGGCGGCGGCCGCGCCGGCGGCGGCTCCCACCTGGAGGACCTGCCCTTCGGCGGCGGCCTCACCGGCAGCGTCCTCGCCATGATGGACAACCCGCGGCACGACGTGTTCAAGCACCTGCTCGGCCCGGCCCTGGCCACCGCCGTGACGGATCTCGAGCCCGAACTCCGCGCCACCGCCGCCGCCCTGGCCGACGAGGCGGTCTCCCGCGGCCGGGTGAACCTCGTCGACGACTTCACCGAGCCCTTCGCGCTGCGCTCGGTGGCGCTTCTCCTCGGCATTCCGCGCGAGGACTGGCCGGCGCTCACGGAATGGGTGCACGCCGTCCTCGGATTCACCCACCGCAGGACCGGCCGGGTGGACGACGCGTCACGGGCCGTCTATCAGAACCTGCGTTCCTATTTCACCTCGCTCCTGGAGCACAAGAGAGAGCGGCCCGCGGACGATCTGGGTTCGGTCCTCGCGAACGGCGAACTGCCCGCCGACAGCGGCCAGCCGGCGCTCACCGAGATGGAGCGGGAGACCAACGCCAGCGTCCTGCTGGTCAGCGGCTTCGAGCAGCCGCGCAACACCATCGCCGGCGGCCTGCTCGCCTTCGCCCACCACCCCGACCAGTGGCGGGAACTGCGCAAGGACCGGGCCCTGCTGCCGACCGCGGTCGAGGAGGTGCTCCGCTGGCTCCCGGCGAACCCCTACAACCGGCGCACCCTCACCCAGGACGTGGAACTGGACGGCCAACGCATGCGCGCCGGTGACAAGGTGACCCTGTGGTGGCCGTCCGCCAACCGCGACGAGAGGGTGTTCCCCGACCCGGACCGGTTCGACATCCGGCGCGACCCCAACCCGCATCTGTCCTTCGGCCACGGCGTCCACTACTGCCTCGGCGACGCCTTCGGCCGCCTTGAGATTCGCCTCGCCCTGGAGGCGCTGCTCGACCGGGTCGAGGAGATCCGCCCCTCCGGGCCGGAGACCTGGGCGCCCAACAACAAGCACACGGTGCTGCTCGACGTACCCGTGGAGCTCGTGCCCGCGCAGGGGGTGTGATGACCGCCGCCCCCGACGTCACCGCGCCGCCCGCCTCCGACCTCACGGCGCCGCCCACCCCCGGCTTCGCCGCCGCCCTGGAGACCGGGCTGCTCGGCCCGGAGCCGCCCGCCTTCCCCGAGCAGGACACGCAGGACCGGGCCACGGGCGAGGCGACCACCGCCCGGCTCGACGCGTTCCTCCGCGCCCGGCTCGACCCGGACCAGGTCGATCTGACCGGGGCGCTCCCCGACGGCTTCCTCGACGACCTGCGGGCGAGCGGCTTCCTGAAGCTCCGCCTGGGGCCGGAGGCCGACGGCCTTGGCCTTTCGCCGTACAACACCTTCCGCGCCGTCGAGCACGCCGCCGGCCTCTGCATGCCCGCCGGGCAGATGCTCGCCGTCCAGGCGGGGGTCGGTGCCCCCGCGCTGCTGCCTGCGCTGCCGGAGGGCCCGCTGCGCGACCACCTCACCGAGCGGCTCGCCGCCGGCGCGGTCTCGGGCTTCGCGCTGACCGAGCCCGCCGGGCAGAACAACGCCTGGCCGGGCACCACGGCCACCCGGTCCGCCGACGGCACGGCCTATGTCCTGCGCGGGGAGAAGGTGTTCACCGGGCACGGTCCTGTGGCCGACCTGCTGGCGGTCGCCGCGACCGAGCACACGCCGGAGGGGCGCCGGCTGTGCGTCTGCTTCGTGGACACGTCCGCCGCCGGTTTCGAGGTCACGTCGTCGATCGAGTTCGCCGGCAGCCGGGGGCTGCCCAACGGGGCGCTGCGCCTGGACGGGGTGGAGGTGCCGGCGGAGCACGTCGTCCGCCACGCGCCCGAGGACCCCCGGTTCTCCGAGCGGATGGCCGACGTCCTCCTCGACGGCCAGCTGTACTTCACCGCCGCCCCGGCCCTCGCCATCGCCCGCCTCTGCCGCCGCTGGTCCGCGGAGTTCCTCGCCCGGCGCACCGTCAACGGCCGCCCCCTGATCGAGTACGACGCGATCCAGCGGCTGGTCGCCGACACCCTCGCCGAGGTGCACGCCGTGGACAGCGTGATCCGCTGGGGGCTGATCGGCCCCGGCGCCGAGGACCGCTGGTTCGAGCGGCTCACGGCCAAGAACCTGGCCGTGCGCACCGCCTGGCGGATCGTGGACCGGACCGTCTCCCTGTACGGGGCGGAGGGCGTCGAGACCCTGCCGAGCAAGCTCCGCCGGGGAGCGCCCCCGGTCCCGCTGGAGCGCCGTATGCGCGACGCGCGCGGGCTGCGCATCGCCGGGAACGTCGACTTCCAGCTGGACGCCCAGGCCGGGCGGCGGCTGTTGACCCGGTACTACGCGACGGACGGCGCCGAGCCGGCAGCCGTCGCGGGTGACACGGCCGGCGGGGCAGGCCTCGGCGCGGCGAACCGGGCCCATCTGGCGGCCGTACGGGAACAGGTGGCGCGGTTCCACGCGACCTGCCGGGAGCTGGTCGCGGCCCACCCCCGGCAGGAGGAGCTCTTCGAGAAGGAGCACACGCTGATCCTGCTCGGCCGCATCGGGGCGGAGCTGTTCGCCTCGTACGCGGTGCTCGCGAGGGCGGCGGGGGCGAACCCCGGCAACGTCGACGAGGACGCGGGGACGCTCGCGGAGGTGTACTGCGTCGAGGCCGGGCACCGGCTCGCCGGTCTGTGGCGCCGGCTCACCGCCGAGCCGGGACCGGACCACGCGGGTCTGGGCAGACGCTGGCTGGCGGGATTCGCCGACCGCCCCTGAGAACCGACCACCCGTGAGACGCGCGAAGGCCGGGTCCGGGGGACGATCCCCGGACCCGGCCTTCGTCACATCACGCCTGCGGGGCGCCGACCAGTTCGCCCGTCGGCACGTGCCCGAGGGACTTGGACAGGTCGACGAGTTCGGCGCGGTAGAGCTTCTCGGGGTCGCGCACCTGGGGAGCCAGGTGGCCGTAGACCTCCAGGGACACCAGGCCGTGCATCCGGCCCCAGACGCGCAGCGAGAGCGCGACGGCGGCCGGCGGCAGGTCCGGGAAGGACCGGCGGATCAGGTCGCCGAACTCCGGGTCGAAGTCGGACCAGGTGTGGTCGCTGCCGATGTAGAGGTGCTGCGCCTTGGGCCAGGCGGCCGCGACGATGCCGGTGAGGACGGCGCACGAGCGGTGCTCCGCCTCGGCGGCCGCGCCGCCCTCCGGGGGCTGGTAGTCGGGCACGGCGTCGCCGTACACCAGGCGGAACTCCTCGGGGTTGCCGACCGCCCAGTTGCGGTAGGCCTGCCCGAACGCGAGCACCTGCGCGGTCGCGTCCCCCTTGGGGGTCTCCGCGATGGCGGCTTCCAGGGTGTCGGCCAGGCGGCCGTATACATCCGCGATCAGGACACTGACGAGATTGTCCCGGGTGTCGAAGTAGCTGTAGATGGCACCGGCGGTCATCCCCATGTCACGGGCGATGGCCCGCAGCGAGATCGAGGCCGTTCCGCTGGTGGCCATGTGCTCCAAGGCGGTCGCCTTGATCTCCGCGGTCGTCGCCTCCCGCAGGCGCATCCTCCGGCTTTGAGTCACCTGTCCCATGCTCGGCATCTTAGCAGTGTTGAAACATAAATACCGCTCTTCGGTTCCTTCACGGAGTACAATTGACTCGCAGAGTGCAAATGATGAACACTGTGTACATGACTCAGCCCACCTCGCAGCCCCCGGCGGGCGGCACCCTCCGTATCGGGGGCGACCTCAGCGTCAACCGGCTCGGCTACGGCGCCATGCGGCTCACCGGACCGGGCATCTGGGGCGACCCGGCCGACCCCGCTGAGGCGGTCCGGGTGCTCCGGCGGGCGGTGGAGCTCGGCGTGAACTTCATCGACACCGCCGACGCCTACGGCCCGTTCACCAGCGACCTCCTCATCAAGAAGGCCCTGCACCCCTACCCGGACGACCTGGTGATCGCCACCAAGGTCGGCCTCGCCCGCCCCGGCCCCGACGACTGGCGTCCGATCGGGCGCCCCGAGTACCTGCGCCAGCAGGTCGAGCTCAACCTCCGCCACCTCGGCCTCGACTCCATACCCCTGCTCCAGCTCCACCGGATCGACCCGGCCGTCCCCCTGGAGGACCAGGTCGGCGAGCTGGCGGAGCTCCGCGCCGAGGGCAAGATCCGGCACATCGGCCTCTCCGAGGTCACGGTGGAGGAGCTGGAGAAGGCCCGGACGGTCACCCCGATCGCCTCCGTGCAGAACCTCTACAACCTCGCCGAGCGCAAGTACGAGGACGTCCTGCGCCACGCCGAGCTCCACGGCCTGGCGTTCATCGCCTGGTTCCCGCTCGCCATGGGGCAGCTGGCCACCCCCGACAGCGCCCCGGTGGCCGGGGACGGTACGGCCGTCGGCGAGGCGAGCGGCGCCACCCCCGCCCAGCTCGCGCTCGCCTGGCTGCTGCGCCACTCCCCCGTCCTGCTCCCGATCCCCGGCACGTCCTCGGTGGCGCACCTGGAGGAGAACGTGGCGAGCGCGGCGATCCGCCTCTCCGAGCAGGAGTACAAGTCCATGACCGCCGCCGGCTGACGGCACGAGAGGAGCCCGCATGCCGCACACCGAGCACGGCCACCGCGTCGTGGCCGTCCCCGCGTCCCAGACCGTACGGGTGGTGATCGACGGCCGTACGGTCGCCACGTCCGAGCGGCCCGTCCTCGTCCACGAGACCGGCCTGCCCGTGCGCTACTACCTGCCGCCCGAGGACGTCGACCTGACGCTCTTCGACCCCTCGGAGACCCGTACCACCTGCCCGTACAAGGGCGAGGCCGCGTACTGGTCGTTCCGCGGTGACGACCCGGCGGCGACGCCGGCCCACCCGGACGTGGCGTGGTCGTACCTCGACCCGATCGACGCCGTCCCCGAGATCAAGGGGTACCTGTCCTTCTACGACACCGTCGCGGAGGTCGACGTGACCGGCCCGGCGCCCGAGGCGCCGGCGGTCTGAACGGTCTTGACGCCACGGGCCGCCCGCGTACGCGCGCGGGCGGCCCGTGGCTGCATATGGCGGCCCGTGGCTGCCCGTGGTGACCCGTCGGTCTCAGGCCGGCGGGTTGCCGTGCTTCCGGGCCGGCAGCTGGGCGTGCTTCGAACTCAGCATGTCCAGCGAGCTGATCAGCACCTGGCGGGTGTCACGCGGGTCGATCACATCGTCGACCAGGCCGCGTTCGGCCGCGTAGTACGGGTGCATGAGCTCGGCCTTGTACTCCTTGATCTTCTGGGCGCGCACCTCATCGGGATCGTCCGCGTCCGCGATCTCGCGCCGGAAGATCACGTTCGCCGCGCCCTCCGCGCCCATCACCGCGATCTCGTTACCGGGCCAGGCCAACGAGAGGTCCGCGCCGATCGAGCGGGAGTCCATCACGATGTACGCGCCGCCGTAGGCCTTGCGCAGGATCAGCTGGATCCGCGGCACGGTCGCGTTGCAGTACGCGTACAGCAGCTTGGCGCCGTGCCGGATGATGCCGTTGTGCTCCTGGTCGACGCCCGGCAGGAAGCCGGGCACGTCGACCAGGGTGACCAGCGGGATGTTGAACGCGTCGCACAGGGAGACGAACCGGGCCGCCTTCTCCGAGGCGTGGATGTCGAGGACCCCGGCCGCGGAGGACGGCTGGTTGGCGACGATGCCCACCACCCGGCCGTCGAGCCGGGTCAGCGCGCAGACGATGTTCGTCGCCCACCCCTCGTGGATCTCGAAGAACTGCCCGTCGTCGACGAGCTCCTCGATCACCGCCCGCATGTCGTACGCCTGGTGGGGGTCGTCGGGGACCAGATCGAGCAGGGCGTCGTTCGGCCGGTCGGCCGGGTCGTCGCACATCTCCGCCGGCGGCATCTCCCGGTTGTTCTGCGGCAGCAGGGAGAGCAGGAAGCGCACCTCCTCCAGACAGGACTCCTCGTCGTCGTAGACGAAGCCGGCGACGCCCGACACGCCCGCGTGGACGTCCGCGCCGCCGAGACCGTCCATGGACACCTGCTCGCCCGTCACCGCCTGGACGACGTCGGGCCCGGTGATGAACATCTGCGAGGTCTCGCGGACCATGAAGACGAAGTCGGTGAGCGCGGGCGAGTACGCCGCCCCGCCCGCGCACGGCCCCAGCATCACGCTGATCTGCGGGATCACCCCGGAGTTACGGGTGTTGCGGCGGAAGATCCCGCCGTAGCCCGCGAGTGCGGTGACGCCTTCCTGGATCCGCGCGCCCGCGCCGTCGTTGAGTGAGACCAGCGGCGCGCCGGTGTCCGCGGCGAGGTCCATCAGCTTGTGGATCTTGGCGGCGTGCGCCTCGCCCAGGGCACCGCCGAAGATCCGGAAGTCGTGGGCGTACACGAACACGGTCCGCCCGTGGACGGTGCCCCATCCGGTGACCACCCCGTCGGAGTGGGGGCGGCGCCGCTCCATGCCGAAGCCGGAGGAACGGTGCCGCCGCAGCGGTTCGATCTCCTGGAACGAGCCCTCGTCCAGGAGCAGTTCGATCCTCTCGTACACGGTGAGCTTGCCCCGGGCGTGCTGGCGCGCGGTGGCCGTCGGGTCCGTCCCCCGGCGCACCCGCGACTTCAGCTCGATCAGTTCCGCCAGGCGGTCTGTGGCCGGCATGGCTGGACTCCTTTGTCCTCGTCGGGTCAGCGCGCGATCCGGGCCAGCAGGCGGCCGGCATCGGCGAGTTCGGCGGGAGTGCCGCCGGCGGCCGCGACATAGCCGTCGGGCCGTACGAGCACGAAGCCGGCGGCGCGCCGGGGCACATGGACGTGCGCGACCGGCAGCGGAGCCCGCTCCGCCCACGCCCGGCCCCGCACGGCGGTGGCGCCGCCCGCGGGCCCCGTGGTCACAAGCCGGAACCCGGCCGGTCCTGCCTCCTGCTCCGGCGGCACCCAGTGCGGCGCCCGCCGGCCGGGGGCGGGAAGCCCACGCGGCCGGCCGCCCCTGGCGGGGCCGGCCGGGGCGCCGGACAGGGTGTCGGGGTAGTGGATGCGCCAGCCGGCGAGGAGCGGGACGAACCAGCGGCGGAGCACACCGGTCGCCTCCAGGGAACTCCACACCGTGTTGCGCACCCGGGCCGCGAAGGGGCCGAGCATGAAGACCTTCAGGAACCGGTGCGTGATCCGGACGATCTGCTCGGCGGCTCCGCGCCGCTCCGCCTCGTACGTGTCGAGCACGCGCGCGTGCAACGCGCCCGTGCACACGCCGGCCAGCTTCCAGGCGAGGTTGTGCGCGTCCTGGATACCGAGGTTGAGGCCCTGCCCGCCCAGCGGGGAGTGCGTGTGGGCGGCGTCCCCCGCCAGCAGGCAGCGCCCCTTGCGCAGGGCGGCGGCGATCCGCTCCTGGCTGGTGAACCGGCCGACCATGTCGAGGTCCTCGATGGTGATGCCGCCCGGGCCGCGCTCGTCGAGCAGCCGCTGGACGCCCTCGGGCGTCGTCGGGTGGTCGTCGGGGACCGCGCCGGAGACCCTGATCCGGTCACCGGGCATCCCGGCGAAGACCACCGAGCCCGTACGGCCGAGGAAGTAGTGGACCGCGTCCCGCTCGAAGGCGCCGTCGATGCGGCCCTCGGCGAGCAGGAAGCCGGTGGCGACCGGCGAACCGTCGAAGTCGACGCCGAGCAGCTCGCGGACGGTGCTGCGGACGCCGTCGGCGGCGACGAGCCAGTCGGCCTCGATGACCTCCGTGCCCCGCGGCCCCTCGGCCTTCACCGTGACGCCGTCGTCCGCGAGGGCCACGGACGTGACCCGTACGGAGCGCTCCACCCGCCCGCCAGCCCGGAGCAGGGCCTCCTCGAGGAGGCGGCTGGTGTCCTGCTGAGGGAGCATCAGCGGTTCGTTCTCCGCGCCGAGCGCGACCCGCAGGGTGCGGCCGCCGGCCAGGTGGTAGCTGGTCGTACGGATCTTCAGGCCGAGCCGCTCGGCCTCGTCGAGGATGCCGAGCTCCCGGAAGACGCGGAGCGTCGGCGGATGGAGCTGCACGGCGCGGGAGCCCTGGTGCGGCTCCGCCTGCGCCTCGACGATCCGAGCCGGGACGCCGCGCTGCCACAGCGCGCAGGCGACGGCCAGGCCCACCGGGCCGGCGCCTACTACGAGGACGGGGGTGCGGCCGTACGACTGTCCCGGCTGTGCCGTGTCGTTCTCTGCTCTGTCCTGCTCGGTCATGCGGACGGCTCCTTCGCCGAGTCGGGGGCGGGCACCGCGCCGCCGGGGACCGTGCGGTCCCACCAGGTGCGGACGGCGTGCGCGGTGGTGACGGCGTCCTCCTCGATGAGCGAGAAGTGGTCGCCGGGGACCGTGACGGCGTCGTGCCGCCCCGGCCAGACGGACCGCCAGGCGTCGTCGGCCGGCGGCAGGTCCCCGGGCACGGGGCGGTCCGGGCGGACGAGGAGGACCGGGGCCTTGATGTCGGCGGGCCGCCAGTCGGCGATGAGGTCCAGGTGGGCGGCCATGGCGGTGACCCGTTCGGCGCCGAGCGGCTCGAACTCGGCGAGCCGCGTGGCCATGCCCCGCATCAACGCCGGTCCGACGGCGATGAGTTCGTCGCTGCCGGGGACGTAACTGTCGAGCAGGACCACAGCCTCGGGCAGCACGCCGTCCGCCTCCAACAGGGCCGTGACCGCGTGGGCGAGGACGCCGCCGGACGAGTAGCCAGCGAGCGCGAAGGGGGCCCCGTCGGCGCGGCGGCGCACCGCCTCGGCGAGGGCGGCGGTGAGCGCGTCGAGGGACGCGGGCAGCCGCTGACCGCCGGCGAAGCCGGTCAGGCTCAGCGCGGCGACCTCCTGCTCGCCGCCGAGGCCTGCCGCGAAGCGGGCGAACTGGTGCGGCCCCGAGGTGGCGAGCACCGTGGGCAGGCAGATCAGCACGGGCCCTCGGCCGCCGGAATTGATCAGCACCGATTCGGGGATGTCGTCCGGGCCCGGCTCCTCGAAGGAGGCACGGGCGGCCACCGCCTCGGCGAGCGGGACCGCGAACGCGTCCGCCCGCCCGTCGGCGGCGACGGCCGCCAGGTACCGGGCGGCGAGTCCGTCCGCCTGGTCTCCCGCCGGACCGCCCGCCGCGTCGCCGCCGGTTCCCGGAGCGAACGCGTCGGACAGGAAGGACGCGAGGCTGTCGGGTGTGCGGTGGTCGAGGACCAGCCGGGCGGGCAGCTTGGTCCGCAGGACCTTCTCCAGGCGGGTACGGAGCGCCACGGCGCCCACCGAGTCCATGCCCAGTTCGAGGAAGTCGCGCCGGGCCTCCACGGCCTCCGGGGTGTCGTGCCCGAGGAGTTCCGCGATCTCGGCGCGCACCAGGCCGAGCAGCAGCGCGTGGCGCTCGGCCGCGCTCGCCCCCTGGAGCTTGGCGAGCTCCGCGGCGGCCCGGTCGCGGCCGCCCGCGCCCTGGCCCGCCGCTCGCGCGACCTCGGGGACGAGGCCGAGGAACGGTTCGTGCCGTCCGGCCACCAGCACCCTCAGGTAGGTGTCCCAGTCGATGTCGGCGAGGACCTGGGTGGGCGTGTCCGTGTCGAGGGCCCTGCGGAGCGCGGCGAGGGCCCGCCGCGGGGCGAGCGGCGGCAGACCGCGCCGCGTCAGGCGCTCGCGCCGCGTCGCCGCCTCGGCCGCAGCCTCGGCCTCGGCGGGCTCCTCGTCCCACACGCCCCAGGCCAGCGAGGTCGCGGGCAGTCCGTCGGCACGGCGCTGTTCGGCCAGCGCGTCGAGGTAGGCGTTGGCTGCGGCGTGCCCGGCGAGGCCAAGACCGGCGCCGAGGACGGCGGAGACGGAGGAGAAGAGCACGAAGGCGGAGAGCTCCCGCTGCCGGGTCAGTTCGTGCAGGTGCCGGGCGCCCAGGGTCCTGGTGCGCAGGACGGTCTCGAGACGGTCGGGGGTGAGGGTGCCTAGCGCCTCCTCCTCCAGCAGCCCGGCGGTGTGGAAGACGCCGGTCAGCGGCGCGTCGTCGGGCAGTCCTTCGAGCAGCCCGGCCAGCGCCTCGCGGTCGGCGGGGTCGATCCGCACGACGGTCACCCGGGCGCCCGACTTCTCCAGGGCGGCGACCAGTTCGGCTTCGGCCGTACCGTCCCCGGAGCCGTCCGTGGTGCCGTCCGGGTCCGCGGTGAGCAGCAGGTGGGCGGCTCCCTCCCGGGCGAGCAGACGGGCCAGGTGGGCGCCGGGCCCGCTGGTGCCGGCCGTGACGAGGGCGGTGCCGTGGACCGTGGGCGTGCCTGAGGCGGTACGGGAAGGGGTGCGCGGGGCGCGGACGAGGCGGCGGGCGAAGAGCCCGTACGGCCGTACCGCGAGCCCGCTCTCGTCCACCGACCCGGCCAGGACGGCGGTGAGCCGGAGCAGGTCGCGCCCGGTGGGCTCCTCCGGGAGGTCGACGATCCCCGCCCACAGGTGCGGCACCTCAAGGCGTGCGACCTCGCCGAGGCCCCACACCTCGGCCTGCGCGGGCTCGTCGACCCGGTCGGCGGCGCCGACCGCGACGGCGCCTCGGGTCACCGACCACACCTGGCGGTCGAGGCCCGCGTCGGACACGGCCTGGAGGAGGAGCAGGGTCCCCGCGAGGCCCTTCGGCAACGCGGGGCGGGCGGTGTCCGCCGTGCTGTCCAGCGGGAGCAGGGAAAGCACCCCGGCGGGCGGGTCCCCCGCGGTCGCGGCGCGCAGCCGTGCGGTGAGCTCCGCGCGGCTGTCGTCGCCGGCCACCATGACGAGGGAGGGTCGGGCTCCGCCCGCCTCCAGGGCCTCGACGACGGCCCTGACCAGCGGGTCGTCGGGGGCGCCGGCCGGCAGGGCGACCAGCCAGTGTCCGGTGGGCCCGGCCGTGAGGGGGTCGCCCGCGGCGTGCCAGGTCACCCGGTAGCGCAGCGACTCGAGGTCCGCGTCCGCGCGGCTCTCGCGCCGCCAGGAGGCGAGGGCGGGCAGGACGGCGCCGAGCGGCCCGGCGTCGACGCCGAGGGTGGCCGCGAGGGCTTCGAGGTCCTCGCGCTCGACGGTCGCCCAGAACGCGGCGTCGAGGGCGTCGGCGGGGGCGCCGGCGTCCGGCCCGGAGGCCCCTTCCACCCAGTAGCGGCGGTGCTGGAAGGCGTACGTCGGCAGTTCGGTACGGCGGCCGGCGCGGCCGGCGAACGCCGGGGTCCAGTCCACCCGGACGCCGCCGACGTGGAGTTCGCCGAGGGTCGTGTAGAAGCGCTGCAGGCCGCCTTGGTTCCGGCGCAGCGTGCCGGACACCAGCGGTTCGGCCCCGGCGGCCTCGGCGGTCTCCTCCACGCCGAGGGTGAGCACCGGGTGGGCGCTGGACTCGACGAAGACGTCGAATCCGTCGGCGAACAGCCGCCGGAGCACCGGTTCGAAGGCGACCGGCCGCCGGCAGTTCTCGAACCAGTAGTCGGCGGTCAGTTCGGAGCCGTCGAGCACCTCTCCGGTGACGGTCGAGTAGAGCGGGACCCGCCCGGCCCGGGGCCGTACGAACTCCAGCAGGGCCGCGATGCGTTCGCGCAGGCGGTCGACCTGGGGGCTGTGCGAGGCGACGGTGGCCGGGACGATCCGGGCCCGTACCCCGTCGGCGCCGAGTCCGGCGACCAGCTCCTCCAGCGCCGCCGTCTCGCCGGCGACGGTCACCAGGCGCGGGCTGTTGAGGCCCGCGACGGTCAGCCGTTCCCCGTACGGCGCGAGCCTGGGCTCCAGTTCGTCCCGGGAGAGGGCGACGGAGGCGACGGCTCCCCGGCCGACGAGTTCGTCGGCGAAGAGCTGCGAGCGCAGCACGATGAGCCGGGCGGCGTCGTCGAGGGTCAGCGCGCCGGTGACGGCCGCCGCTGCGATCTCGCCCTGGGAGTGACCCACGACGGCGTCCGGTTCGACGCCGTGGGAGCGCCACAGCTCGGCCAGGGACACCATGACCGAGAACAGCACGGGCTGGACGATCTCGATGCGTTCGAGGGAAGGGGCGCCCTCCCGCTCGCGGAGCACGTCCTCCACGTCCCAGTCGACATGGGCGCCGACGGCACGGGCGCACTCGCGCAGCCGGTCCGCGAAGACGGGTGAGGTGTCGAGGAGTTCGACGGCCATACCGGTCCACTGGGACCCCTGGCCGGGGAAGACGAAGACCGTACGGCCACGCTCCCGGACCACGCCCGCGACGGACGCGGTGCGGGTCTCGCCCTCGGCCAGGCCGGCAAGCCCGGCCAGGACGGTGTCCGGGGTGGAGCCGAGGACGACGGCCCGGTGGTCGAGGCCGGTCCTGGTCGTGGCGAGCGCGTGGGCGACGTCGGCGAGGTCCTCCTCGGGGCGGGCCTTCAGGTGGGCGGCGAGCCGGGCGGCCTGGGCGCGCAGCGCGTGCGGGCCGCGCCCCGAGACGAGGAACGGCAACACGGGCTGCTCGGGGGCGGGTTCGTCGGTTTCGGGTGCGGCTGAGGCTTCGACTTCGGCGGGGGCCTGTTCCAGGACCACGTGCGCGTTGGTCCCGCTCATGCCGAAGGAGGAGACCGCCGAGCGGCGGGGGCGGCCGGTCTCGGGCCAACCGCGCTGCTCGGTGAGCAGTTCCACGCCGCCCGACTCCCAGTCCACGAACGGCGTCGGCTCGTCCACGTGCAGGGTGTGCGGCAGCACCCCGTACTTCATCGCCATGACCATCTTGATCACACCGCCCACTCCAGCGGCGGCGAGCGTGTGGCCGATGTTGGACTTGAGCGATCCCAGCCAGAGCGGTTCGCCCGACGTCCGGTCCTGGCCGTAGGTCGCGAGCAGTGCCTGCGCCTCGATCGGGTCACCCAGCCGGGTCCCGGTCCCGTGCGCCTCCACCGCGTCCACGTCCCGCGCGGAGAGCCCCGCCTCGGCGAGCGCGCGGCGGATCACCCGCTGCTGCGAAGGACCGTTCGGAGCGGTCAACCCGTTCGACGCACCGTCCTGGTTCACCGCAGTACCCCGCACCACCGCGAGGATCCGCCGCCCGTTGCGTACGGCGTCCGACAGCTTCTCCAGTACGAGTACGCCCACACCCTCGGCCCAGCCCGTACCGTCCGCGGAGGCGGCGAAGGCCTTGCACCGGCCGTCGGTGGAGAAGCCGCGCTGGCGGCTGAAGTTCACGAACTCGGTGGGCGTGGCGAGGATCGTCACGCCGCCTGCGAGGGCGAGACCGCACTCGTCCCGGCGCAGCGCCTGCACGGCGAGGTCGAGGGCGACCAGGGAGGAGGAGCAGGCGGTGTCCACGGTGACGGCCGGCCCTTCCAGGCCGAGGGTGTACGCGACCCGGCCGGAGACCACGCTGCGCGCGGCGCCCGTCATCCGGTACCCCTCGATCTCGCCGGGGGCCTGCTGGAGGGTGAGCTGGTAGTCGTCGGTGACGCAGCCGGCGTAGACACCGGTGCTGCTGCCGCGCAGCGCGGCCGGGTCGATCCCGGCCCGCTCGAACGCCTCCCAGGACACTTCCAGGAACTGCCGCTGCTGCGGATCCATCGCCAGCGCCTCGCGCGGCGCTATCCCGAAGAACTCGGCGTCGAACTCGGCCGCCTCGTAGAGGAAGCCGCCCCGGGTGGTGACGGTCCGGCCGGCCCGGTCGGGGTCGGGGTCGTAGAGGTCCTCGTCCCATCCCCGGTCGGTGGGGAAGCCGCCGATCGCGTCGGCGCCGCTCTCCACCACGCGCCACAGGTCCTCCGGTGAGCGCACCCCGCCGGGGAACCGGCAGGCCATCCCCACGACGGCGATGGGCTCGTGACGCCGGTCCTCGGTCTCCTTGAGGCGGCGGCGGGACTCGGTGAGCTCGACGGTGACGCGCTTCAGATAGTCGCGGAGCTTGCTCTCGTCAGGTGTGGCGTTCATCCGTTCCTCGCTCTGTGGGGAAGGCTCGCGCTGATGTCGGGGCGGGGGGCGGGGCGGGGGGGGGCGGGGTCCAGCTGCGGTCGGTTCAGCCGGTGCCGAGTTCGCTGTCGATGAAGGCGAAGATGTCGTCGTCCGATGCCGCGTCGAGGCGTTCGGCGACACCGGCTGCCGGAGCCTCCGCGTCCCGGTCGGCGAGCCGGCCGATCAGGGACTGGAGCCGGGTGCCGATCCGGTCCCGTGCGCCCCGGTCCGGGGAGACCCCGTCCAACAGGGCCTCCAGCCGGTCGATCTCCTGCTCGATGTCCGTGCCCGGCTCCTCCGGAGCGAGCTCGGCGCGCAGGAGCGCGGCCACGGCGGCGGGGGTGGGGTGGTCGAAGACGAGCGTCGCGGGCAGCCGCAGACCGCTCGCCGCGCCCAGCCGGTTCCGCAGGGTCACGGCGGACATCGAGTCGAGCCCGAGGTCCTTCAGGGCCTTGCCGGCGGGCACGGCCTCGGGGCCCGAGTGGCCGAGTACGGCGGCGATCTCGGCCCTGACCAGCTCGGTCAGGAGATGGTCCTGCTCCGCCTCGGACCGTCCCGCGAGCGAGGCCCGCAGGGTCTCGGCCGCGCCGTCGGGGGCCCCGGCACCGGTCGCGGCCGGCTCCTCCAGGGCCTGTACGGCCTCGGGCAGGGCGCGCAGCAGCGGACTTGTCCGTACGGCACCGAGGGCCGGGGCGAACCGGTCCCAGTCCACGTCGGCGACCACAAAGCCGCCGTGCGCCCGGCCGACGGCCTCCAGCATGGCGTCCAGGGCCCGCTCGGGGTCGAGTTCGGCCAGGCCGAGGCGGCGGAGCTGGTCGCGGCGGGCCTGCTCGGCGGCCGGGTCGGCCGTGGCGTCGGCGGACACCGCGGTGTCCGCCCAGACGCTCCAAGCCAGCGCGGTCGCGGTACGGCCGCCTGCGCGGCGGTGGTCGGCGAGCGCGTCGAGGTGGGCGGTGGCCGCGCCGTACGCGCCCTGTCCGCCGCTGCCCCACACCCCGGCGACCGAGGTGAACAGGACGAAGGCGTCCAGGTCTTCGGCATCGTCGCCGTGCGCCAGCAGCTCGTGCAGGTGCGCGGCGCCGGCCACCGTGGCGCTCACCGTACGGGCGAACTGTGCCGGGTCCGTCTCGGTCAGCGCGGCCGCGCTCAGTTCGGCGGCGGCGTGGACGACGGCGGTGAGCGGCCGCTCCGCCGGGACGGCGGCGAGCAGGGCGGCCACCGCGGCCCGGTCGCCGAGGTCGCAGGGGGCGACGGTCACCTCGGCGCCCAGGGCGGCGAGTTCGGCCACGGTCTCCTCTGCGCCGGGGGCGGCGGTCCCAGGGGCGTGGGTGAGCACCAGGTGCTCGGCGCCCAGGGCCGCGAGCCGGCGGGCGACCCGCGCGCCCGTGCCCCAGGTGCCCTCGGTGACGAGGACGGTGCCGCGGGGCGTCCAGGCGGAGTCGCCCTGGCGGCCTGCGGTGGCGCGCACCAGGCGCCGTACGAGCGTGCCCGCGGGCCTGATCGCCACCTGGTCCTCGTCGGCGGGGGCGGCAAGGACGGCCGCCAGCCGGCGCAGGTCGTCCGCGTCGGGCGCGGCCGGAAGGTCCACGGCTCCGCCCAGCAGCCGCGGGTGCTCCAGCGCGGCGGTCCGGGCCAGGCCCCACACCTGGGCCTGCGCAGGGTCGGTGGTCAGGTCCTGGCCGCCGGTGCCGACGGCGCCCTGGGTCAGCAGCCAGAGGCGGGGCGCGGCGGCCTCGGGGGCGACTCCGTCGGCACAGGCCTGGATCAGCAGCAGGCTGGCGGTGGTTCCCCGGGTGACGGCCGGGTGGTCGTCGAGCGGGGTGGCGTCGAGGGCGAGCAGGGACAGGACGCCCGCGATCGGGGCGCCGTCGGCCGCTTCGCCCGCCTCGTCCGCTGCTTCGTCCGCTGCTTCGTCCGCCGCCTCGGCGAGCTGCCGGGCGACGGACGCCCGGTCCGCCCGCGCCGGGTCGACGACGACCCGGACCGGGTGGGCGCCCCGCGCGGCCAGGGCCGTCGCGATCTCGGCCGCCAGGCCGGAGGCGGCGGGAGCCGGCGGCTCGACGACCAGCCAGGTGCCGGTGAGTTCGGTGTCGGCGAGAGCGTCCGCAGGCCACCAGACGGCGCGGTAGCGCCAGTTCTCGACGGCGGAGCGCCGGGCGCTGTCCTCGCTCCACTCGGCGAGCGCCGGTACGACTCCGGCGAGCGCGTCGGCCGTCTCGGGACCGAACAGGTCCCGCAGGCCGTCGAGGTCCCGCTCCCGCACGGCGGACCAGAACTGCCGCTCCGGGCCGCCGCCTTCGGCGGTCCCGCCGTCCAGGGGCGTGGTGGCGGTGTGCTCCAGCCAGTACCGCTTGTGCTGGAAGGGGTACGTGGGCAGCTCGGCCTTCCGGGCGTCGGCGCCCGCGTACAGCACCCGCCAGTCCGTCTCGACCGCGCCGCTCGTGTAGGCCTGCGCCATCGCCTCGGCGAGGGTACGAGCCTGGGGCCGGCCGCGCCGCTGGGTGGCGATCAGCAGGGGCGCGACGCGGTCGGAGACCGGGGCCTCGGCTGCTGCCTCCGCGTCCAGGCCCTCCTGCGCCATGGCCGTGAGCACGGCGTCCGGCCCCAGTTCCAGGCAGGTGGCGACGGACTGGGACCACAGGGTGCGCAGACCGTCGTGGAAGCGTACGGCTCCTCGGATGTGGTCGGCCCAGTACTCCGGGGAGCACGCCTCCTCCGCGGTGAGGAGGCGGCCGGTGACGTTGGAGACGATCGGCACCGTCGGCGGGGAGAAGGCCAGTTTGCCCGCGACCGCGCGGAACTCGTCGAGGATCGGGTCCATGTGGGGCGAGTGGAAGGCGTGGCTGACCGTAAGACGACGGGTCTTCACACCACGGGCGCCGAGCTCCTCGGCGATTCCGAGGACCGCGTCCGTGTCGCCGGAGATCACCACGGATCCGGGCCCGTTGACGGCGGCGATCGCCACCTCGTGCTCACGGCCCGCGAGGAGCGGCGCGATCTCGGCCTCTGTAGCGAGGACGGACACCATGGCGCCGTTCTGCGGGAGCGCCTGCATCAGTCTGCCGCGCGCCGCGACCAGCGCGGCCGCGTCGGCCAGCGACAGGACGCCCGCGACATGGGCGGCGACCAGCTCGCCGACCGAGTGCCCCATCAGGACGTCCGGGCGCAGGCCCCAGCTCTCCAGGAGCCGGAACAGCGCCACTTCGTGCGCGAACAGGGCGGTCTGGGTGAAGGCCGTGCTGTTCAGGAGGTCGGCTGTCTCGGTGCCTTCCTCGGCGAACACGACCTCGCGCAGCGGACGTTCGAGCAGCCCGTCCACGGCCTCGCACACCGCGTCGAAGGCGGCGGCGAACACCGGGTGGGTGTCGTACAGTTCACGCCCCATTCCCGGCCGCTGGCTGCCCTGACCGGTGAACAGGCAGGCCACCTTGCCGGACCGGTCGGCCACGCCCGAGGCGAGTCCGGGAGCGGGGCGCCCCTCGGCGAGGGCGAGGAGACCGTCGCGTAGCTCCGCCGTGTCGGCGCCGAGCACCACCGCGCGGTGGTCGAAGGCCGGGCGTGAGGCGAGCGAGAAACCGATGCCGGCCACGCCGGCCAGGTCGGCACCGTGCTCGACGAGGTGCTCACGCAGCCGCCGGGCTCCCGTGGCGAGCGCGCCCGGGCTCTTGGCCGAGAGGACGAGGGGCAGGGGCTGGGACGGCGCGATGTCGGCCTCAGGACCGCCGTCGGCGACCTCGGCTGGGGCCTGCTCCAGGACCACATGCGCGTTGGTCCCACTGATCCCGAACGAAGACACCGCCGAACGGCGAGGCCTACCCGTCTCGGGCCACGCACGCTGCTCCCTGAGCAGCTCCACGCCGCCCAACTCCCAGTCCACGAAGGGCGTCGGCTCATCCACATGGAGTGTGCGGGGCAGCACCTTGTGCCGCATCGCCATGACCATCTTGATCACACCGCCGACGCCGGCGGCGGCCTGCGCATGCCCGATGTTCGACTTCAACGACCCCAACCACAACGGCTCGCCAGCCGCCCGGTCCTGCCCGTACGTGGCCAACAACGCCTGCGCCTCGATCGGATCACCCAACCGGGTCCCGGTCCCGTGCCCCTCCACCACGTCCACATCGCGTGGCGCGAGCCCCGCCTCGGCGAGCGCCCGACGGATCACCCGCTGCTGGGACGGACCGTTCGGAGCGGTCAACCCGTTCGACGCACCGTCCTGGTTCACCGCAGTACCCCGCACCACCGCGAGGATCTTCCGCCCGTTGCGTACGGCATCCGACAACCGCTCGACCACGAGCACACCCACACCCTCGGCCCAGCCGGTGCCATCCGCAGACGCCGCGAACGCCTTGCACCGACCGTCCGCCGACAACCCCTTCTGCCGACTGAACTCCACAAACGTCCCCGGCGACGACATCACCGTCACACCACCCACCAACGCCAAGGAGCAATCCCCCTGACGCAACGCCTGCACAGCCATGTGCAAGGTCACCAGCGACGAAGAACACGCCGTGTCCACCGTCACCGCCGGCCCCTCAAGACCGAACGAGTACGCGATCCGCCCCGAAAGGACGCTGGCCAGGCCTCCGGTCAGCCGGTAGCCCTCGACTCCCTCCACCAGGTCGTGAAGGGGCGGACCGTAGTCGTAGTACATCTGTCCGGCGTAGACGCCGGTGGTGCTGCCATGAAGCTCGGCCGGATCGATCCCGGCCCGCTCAAGCGCCTCCCACGACACTTCAAGGAACAACCGCTGCTGCGGATCCATCGCCAACGCCTCACGCGGCGAAATACCGAAGAACTCGGCATCGAACTCGGCAGCCTCATGCAGGAAGCCACCCTCACGCGCGTACGACGTACCCGGGCGCTCAGCCTCCGGGTCGTACAACTCCTCCAGATCCCACCCACGATCCACCGGGAATCCCGAGACCGCGTCCCGACCCGACTCCACCAACCGCCACAGATCCTCAGGCGACCCCACCCCACCCGGATACCGGCACCCCATCCCCACGATGGCGATGGGCTCCTGAGCCGCGTCGGTCAACTGCCGGTGCTCCTTGCGGAGTCTGGCGTTCTCCTTGAGCGAGTCGCGGAGGGCGGCGACGAGTTCGTCTGGCGCCGTGTTCGTCATGATTCTCTCCCGTTCGGAACGTGTCAGGCTTCGGAGCCGGCGCGGGCCATGCGGATGAGGGCATCGACGTCCATGTCGTCGATGTCTTCGGTGACTTCTTCGGTGTCTTGGGTACCGCCGTTGTCCGTGCCGGTCTCCTGCGCGAGCCGGAGCAGGCCGTCGAGCAGGCCGGCCTGGCGCAGGCGGTCGACCGGGAGGGCCGCGAGCAGGCGGCGGACCTCGTTCTCGTCGGGTGCGTCGGCGGACGCCGTGGACGGTTCGGGTGCCAGCACCGTCACCAGGTGGCCGGCGACGGCCTCCGGGGTCGGGTAGTCGAAGACGAGCGTCGCGGAGAGCCGCAGCCCCGTCGTCCGGCCGAGCCGGTTGCGCAGTTCGACGGCGGTCAGCGAGTCGAGGCCCAACTCCTTGAAGCCCCGCTTCACGTCGACGGAGTCGGCGCCGCCGTACGCGAGGGTTCCGGCCACCTCGGCTCGGACGAGGTCCAGGAGCAGTTGGCGCCGCTCGTCCTCGGTGCGTCCGGCCAGGCGCTCGGCGAGCGTGGGTCCTGCGGCCGGGCCCGCGGACGGGCCTGCGGCCGCGGCCGCCCTGTTGGCCGTGGGCCGGACGAGGCCGCTGAGCAGGGGCGGGAGCCCGGCGCCGAGCGCGCGGAGCGCGGCCGGGTCGAGCGGCAGCGGTACGGCCACCGCCGTGTCGAGCCGCAGGGCGGCGTCGAGGAGCTCCATGCCCTGTTCGGCGCCGATCGCGACCATGCCCGTGCGGGCGAACCGGTCGCGGTCGGCGGCCGAGAGGCCGGCCGCCATGCCGCCGTCGGCCCAGGGGCCCCAGGCGAGCGAGGTGGCGGGGAGGCCCTGGGCTCGGCGGTGGTGGGCCAGGGCGTCCAGGAAGGTGTTGGCCGCCGCGTAGTTCGCCTGGCCGGCGCCGCCGAGGAGCCCCTGGATGGAGGAGTAGAGGACGAAGGCGGTGAGCGGTGTGTCGCGGGTGGCCTCGTGCAGGTTCCAGGCGGCCTCCGCCTTGGGCCGGAGTACGCGTTCCATGCGCTCGGGCGTCAGCGACTCCAGTACCCCGTCGTCGAGGACACCGGCCGCGTGCACCACCGCCCGCAGCGGGCGGCCGGCCGGAATCCCGGCGAGCAGCTCCGCGAGGGCCTCCCGGTCCGCGACGTCGCAGGCCGCTACGGACACCTCCGCGCCCAGCTCCGTCAGGTCGTCCCGCAGGGCGGCGGCGCCTTCGGCCGCGAGCCCCCGGCGGCCGACCAGCAGCAGGCTCCGTACGCCGTGCCGCTCGACGAGGTGGCGGGCGAGGAGGGCGCCCAGTGCTCCGGTGCCGCCGGTGACGAGCACCGTGCCGTCCGGGTCCCACGGGCCGGTGTCGCCGTCCGGGACCACCGCGCGTTCGAGTCGCGGCACGCGCGGGGCGCCGGAGCGGATCGCCACCTGCGGTTCGTCCGTGGACAGGGCGGTGGTGAGCGCTTCGGCGACGGCTTCGCCGTCCGGGTCCGCGTCCGATCCCAGGTTCACGTCCAGGTCCAGGTCGACCAGGACCAGCCTGTCGGGGTGCTCCGTCTGCGCCACGCGCAGCAGGCCCCACACGGCGGCGATCGGCAGGTCGTGAACGTCCTCGTCGGGCGCGGCGGCGACCGCCCGGCGGGTGACCACGGCCAGCCGGGACTCGGCGAGCCGCTCGTCGGCCAGCCAGCTCCGTACGACGGAGAGGGCACCGTGCACGGCATCGCGTACGGCGCCGGCATCAGCGCCCACCCCGCCTGTCAACGGCAGCACCGCCACTGCGGGCGCGGGCCGGCCTGCGGCGACGGCGTCGCCGAGGGCGGCCACATCGGCGTACCGCTCCGTCGCGGGCAGCGCGAGCAGGGTCTCGTCGCCGAGGACCGTCCAGGGCCCGCGCCGCGTCCCGTCACCGCTCGGTACCGCCGTCCAGGCCGGCCGGAACAGCGCCTCGTGGGCGCGCCCCCCGGCCGCCGCCAACTGGTCGGCCGACACGGCCCGTACCGCGAGGGACGCGACCGCGGCGACCGGCGCGCCCGTCGCGTCGGCGAGCTCGATGGTCACCGAGCCCGCCCCGGCGGGAGCCAGCCGGACCCGGGCGGCGGCCGCACCCGTGGCGTACAGCGAGACGCCGCTCCACACGAAGGGCAGCCGTGGTTCGCCGGTGCCCGGCAGCACGCCCAGTTCGATGGCGTGCAGCGCCGAGTCGAGGAGGGCGGGGTGCAGGCCGAAGCCGGCCGCCTGCTCCTTCTGCCCGTCGGGCAGGGCGAGTTCGGCGAAGACCTCGGTACCCCGGCGCCACACGGACCGCAGGCCCTGGAAGGCGGGGCCGTAGGCGAAGCCCTGTCCGGCGAGGTCCTCGTAGCGTCCGGTCAGCTCCACCGGCCGCGCGTCCCGCGGCGGCCACACGGCCAGGTCGAAGCCCGGGCCGCCGGTCGGCTCGGGCACGAGGGTGCCGCCGGCGTGCCGGGTCCACGGCTCCTCGAACGCGCCGTTCTCGGGGCGGGAGTGCAGGGTCACGGAGCGGCGCCCGGACTCGTCGGGGGCGCCGACGGCCACCTGGAGCCGGACCGCTCCCCGCTCGGGCAGCACCAGGGGCGCCTCCAGTGCGAGTTCCTCCAGGTGTCCGGCGCCCGCCTCCCCGCCGGCCCGTACGGCCAGCTCCACGAAGGCGGTGCCCGGCAGCAGCACCCGGCCGAGGACCGCGTGGTCGGCGAGCCAGGGGTGGGTCTTCAGCGAGATCCGTCCGGTGAAGAGCGTCTCGTCGGCGTCGGCCCGGGTGAGCACCGCGCCGAGCAGGGGGTGTTCGGCCGGCGCGAGGCCGGACGCGCCGAGGTCTCCGGCCGGCCGGACGGGCATGGCCCAGTACCGCTTGCGCTGGAAGGCGTACGTCGGCAGGTCGGCCGGGCGCGTCCCCTCGCCGCCGAGCGCGGTGTCCCAGGACGGGCCGGCGTCGCGCACCCAGAGCCTGGCGAGGCCCTGCGCGAGCGCGAGGCCGTCGTCGCGGTCCTTGCGGAGCAGCGGTACGAACTCCACTTCCTCCGTCTCCCCGTCCGGTACGCAGTCCCGGCCCAGGGCCGACAGCACGCCGTCGGGCCCGAGTTCGACGAAGGTCGTGACGCCCGCGGCGCGCAGGGTGCCGACGGTGTCGGCGAAGCGGACGGCCTCGCGCACGTGCCGGACCCAGTAGCCGGGCGAACCCACCTCCTCGGTCGGGATCACCTCGCCGGTCACGTCGGACACGATCGGGATGGCCGGCGCCGCGTAGGTCAGGCCCTCGGCCACAGCCCGGAAGTCGTCCAGCATCGGGTCCATGTGGGGCGAGTGGAAGGCGTGGCTGACCGTCAGGCGACGGGTTTTCACGCCACGTTCACCGAGGTCCCGGGCGAGGCCGAGAACCGCGTCGGTGTCGCCGGAGATCACCACGGAGCCGGGCGCGTTGACGGCGGCGATGGCCACCTCGTGCTCGCGGCCCGCGAGGAGCGGCGCGATCTCGGCCTCGGGGGCCAGGACGGACACCATGGCACCGTGCTGGGGAAGCGCCTGCATCAGCCTGCCGCGCGCCGCGACCAGCGCGGCGGCGTCGGCCAGCGTCAGCACGCCCGAGACGTGGGCGGCGGCCAGCTCGCCGATGGAGTGGCCGGCGACGTAGTCGGGGGTGACGCCCAGACTCTCGGCGAGCCGGAAGAGGGCCACCTCCAGGGCGAACAGGCCCGTCTGTGTGAACAGCGTCTGGTCCAGCAGGCCCTCCTCCCAGTCGTCGGGACCGGCGAAGACGATCTCGCGCACCGAGCGGCCGACGTGCCGGTCGAGCTCCGCGCACACCGCGTCGAAGGCGGCGGCGAACACCGGGTGGGTGTCGTACAGTTCGCGCCCCATGCCCGGCCGCTGGCTGCCCTGACCGGTGAAGAGGAAGGCGGTCCGGCCACTCACCTGCGCGCCGGTGACGAGCCGGCCGGACGGTCCGCCGGCCGCCAGCGCGTCCAGTCCTTCCCGGAGGTCGTCGGCGCTCCCGGCGAGGACGGCCGCCCGGTGGGCGAAGGCGGTCCGCTCCAGGGCGAGGGAGCGTCCGAGGGCCGGCAGGCTCACCTCGTCCAGGGTGTCGAGATGGGTACGGAGCCGGGCCGCCTGCTCCGCCAGCGCCTGCGGCGAGGTGGCGGAGAGGACGAGGGGCAGCGGCCGGGGCGGGGCGGCGGCCTCAGGACCGCCGTCGGCGACCGCGAACGGGGCCTGCTCCAGGACCACATGCGCGTTGGTCCCACTGATCCCGAACGACGACACCGCCGAACGGCGAGGCCTGCCCGTCTCCGGCCAGTCACGCTGCTCGGTGAGCAACGCGACCGCACCCGACTCCCAGTCCACGAAGGGCGTCGGCTCATCGACGTGCAGCGTGCGCGGCAGCACCTTGTGCCGCATCGCCATGACCATCTTGATCACACCACCGACGCCGGCGGCCGCTTGCGCATGCCCGATGTTCGACTTCAACGACCCCAGCCACAGCGGCTCACCAGCCGCCCGGTCCTGCCCGTACGTGGCCAACAACGCCTGCGCCTCGATCGGATCACCCAACCGGGTCCCGGTCCCATGCGCCTCAACGGCATCCACTTCCCTCGCGGAGAGTCCTGCTTCCTCCAGCGCCCGACGGATCACCCGCTGCTGGGACGGACCGTTCGGAGCCGTCAACCCGTTAGACGCACCGTCCTGGTTCACCGCCGTACCGCGCACCACAGCCAGCACCCGCCGCCCGTTGCGTACGGCATCCGACAACCGCTCGACCACGAGCACACCCACGCCCTCGGCCCAGCCGGTGCCATCCGCAGACGCCGCGAACGCCTTGCACCGCCCGTCCGCCGACAACCCCTTCTGCCGACTGAACTCCACAAACGTCCCCGGCGACGACATCACCGTCACACCACCCACCAACGCCAAGGAGCAATCCCCCTGACGCAACGCCTGCACCGCCATGTGGAGCGACACCAGCGACGACGAACACGCCGTATCCACCGTCACGGCCGGCCCCTCAAGACCGAACGAGTACGCGATCCGTCCCGAAAGGACGCTCGCGGCGCTACCGGTCATCCGCTGCCCCTCGGCGCCGCCCTGTCCGGCGTCGCCCTGGTCGCGGAAGCTGAACGTTCCCGCGTAGACGCCGGTGGCGCTGCCGCGCAGTACGGCCGGATCGATCCCGGCCCGCTCAAGGGCCTCCCACGACACCTCAAGAAGCAACCGCTGCTGCGGATCCATCGCCAACGCCTCACGCGGCGAGATCCCGAAGAACTCGGCATCGAACTCGGCAGCCTCATGCAGGAAGCCACCCTCACGCGCATACGAAGTCCCCGGACGCTCAGCCTCCGGGTCGTACAACTCCTCCAGATCCCAACCCCGATCCACCGGAAACCCAGAAACAGCGTCCCGACCCGACTCCACCAACCGCCACAGATCCTCAGGCGACCCCACCCCACCCGGATACCTGCACCCCATCCCCACGACGACGATCGGGTCGTCCTCGGGGACGGCGGGGCCGGACGTGGTCCGGGCCGCTGCCGTGGGGTCCTCCGGCGTGCCGAGGAGTTCGTCGCGTACGTAGCGGACGACGGCGTCGGTCGTGGGGTGGTCGAAGATCAGGGTGGCCGGGAGGCGGAATCCGGCGGTCGTGCTCAGCCGGTCGCCCAGCTCCACCGCTGTGAGGGAGTCGAACCCGAGCTCCTTGAAGGTGCGTACGGTGTCGACGGCGTCGGCCGAGGCGTACCCCATGACGGCGGCGACGTCGGTACGGACGGCCTCGTCGACCAGTCGCTCGGCCGCCTCGCGCGGCAGTCCGGCGACCCGGCCTGCGAGCCCTGCCGCGCCCGGCGCGGCGGCGGCCCCCGGGCGCGTAGCGGTCGGGTCCGCCGGGGAGACACCCTCGGCGAGGGCCGCCGTACGCCGCCTGCTGCCCGGCACCAGCAGGGTGCCGTCGCGCAGGGCGATCTCCGGCTCGCCCGAGGCGATCGCGGCGGGCAGCGCCCGCAGGGACTCCCGCGTGCTGCCCAGGTCCAACAGGGCGACCCGGCCCGGGCGTTGGGCACCCAGGGCGCGGAGCAGACCCCACAGCGTGCTGCCGGCCGGGTCCGGCGCGCCGTCCTCGGCGCCGGTGGAGACGGCGCCCCGGGTGACACACACCAGCCGGGCTCCGGTGAGGCGGTCGTCCGCCAGGCAGGCGCGCACCTGGTCGAGGATCCGGTCGGCGTCGGACCGCTCCTCCCCGGCCTCGGGCTCGGCCCCCTCACGTACGGGGCACGGTACGAGGATCACCTCGGGCGCCCCGGCCTGCGACGCGGCCGCCGCCAGGGTGGTCACGTCCGGGTGAACGGTCACGCCTCCGGTGGCGGTGGTGAGCGCCGTGGCAAGGCCGAACTCGTCATCGCCGGCGAGGGCCCACAGCCCGGCCGGTTCCTCGACCGGAGCGAGGTCCAGAGGACTCCAGCCGGCCCGGGAGAGCGCGTTCCGAGCCGCGCCGGTGGGCGTCGACAGCCAGTAGGAACGGCGCTGGAAGACGTACGTCGGCAGGGGCACCCGGCGGGCCCCCCGGTCGGCGGCGGTCCGCTCCCACGCCACGGTGGCCCCGTGCGTGTGGACGGCGGCGAGCGCACCGAGCAGCGCGGGCACCTCGGGCCTGCCGCGCCGCGCGGTCGCGGCGAACACGACGCCGTCCCGCTCCTCCCGGTCCGGCAGGCAGTCGCGGCCCATCGCCGCGAGGACCGCGTCCGGCCCGATCTCCAGGAAGAGGCGCACACCGCGCTCCGCGAGCGCGCCCATGCCGTCACGGAAGCGGACCGCCTCGCGGGCGTGCCGTACCCAGTACTCGGGCGTGGCGATGGACTCGGCGGTGACGGTACGGCCCGTCAGGTTGGAGACCACGTCGATGAGGGGCGCCCGGTAGTCGAGGCCGGCCGCCACCTCGCGGAAGGCGTCGAGCATCGGGTCCATGCGGGGCGAGTGGAACGCGTGGCTGACGCGCAGCCGGGTGGCCTTGCGCCCCCGGGCCCGCCACAGTTCGGCGAGGTCGAGCACGGCGTCCTCGTCGCCGGCGAGCACGGTGGACAGGGGGCCGTTGAGGGCGGCGACGGAGACCCTGTCGTCCAGTCCGGCGAGGGTGGGCAGCACCTCCTCCTCGGAGGCCTGGACGGAGACCATGGCCCCGCCCTCCGGCAGCTCCTGCATGAGCCGGCCGCGCGCGGCGACGAGCGCGGCGGCGTCCTTGAGGGAGAGGACCCCGGCGCAGTGGGCCGCGGCGATCTCGCCGACGGAGTGGCCGACGACGACATCGGGGGCGAGACCCCAGTGGGTCAGCAGACGGAAGAGCGCGGTCTCGTACGCGAAGAGCGCGGGCTGGGTGTACGCGGTCCGGTGCAGCGGTCCGGCGTCGGCCGGGTCCTCTTCGGTTCCGGCAGCGTCCTCCCCGGTCCCGAACATGACCTCGCGCAACGGCAGGTCGAGGTGCTCGTCGAGCAGGTCGCACACCTCGTCCAGGGCCCTCGCAAAAACGGGGTAGGTGTCGTACAACTCCCGCCCCATACCGACCCGTTGGCTGCCCTGCCCCGTGAAGAGGAAGGCGAGTCCGCCCGGGCGGACAGCGCCCGCCGTCGCGGTGGCGGGGGTGGTCCCGGCGGCGAGCCCGGCGAGCGCGGTCCGCGCCGCGTCGGGCCCTTCGGCGAGGACGAGGGCCCGGTGCTCGAAGTGGGTACGGGTGACCGCCAGCGAGTGGGCGATGTCGTCGAGGCGCTGCCCGGGGTGGGCGTCCAGGTGGGCGAGCAGGGCGCCGGCCTGGGCACGCAGGGCGTCGGGGGTACGACCGGACAGCGCGAGCGGGAGCGGTACGGAACCCGACGGCAGCGACTCCCGCTGCTCCTCCTGCTCCACGTCAGTCCCCGGGGCGGCCAGGACGAGGTGGCAGTTGGTACCGCCCATGCCGAAGGACGAAACACCCGCGAGAAGCCGACCGTCGGCGTCGCCGTCCTCTCCGCCGTCCAGGGGGCTGAGGCGGTCGTTGACCCGCAGCCGGAGGTCGTCGAGGGGGATGGCGGGGTTGGCGGAGCGGAAGCCGAGGCTCGCGGGGAGGGCGCGCTCCCGCAGAGAGAGGACGGCCTTGATGAGGCCCGCGATGCCCGCGGCGCCCTCCAGGTGGCCGATGTTGGGCTTCACGGAGCCCACGAGCAGCGGAGTCCGGGCCGCCCGGCCGCTGCCGTGCCCGAGGACGGCGCCGACCGCGGCCGCCTCGATGGGGTCACCGAGGGGGGTGCCGGTGCCGTGCAGCTCGACGAAGCGGACGGCCGCGGGGTCGGCGCCGGCCCGCTCGTACGCGCGGCGCAGCACCTCCTCCTGCGCGGCTCCGTGCGGGGCGGTGAGGTTGTCGCCGCCGCCGTCGTTGTTGACGGCGCCGCCGAGGACGAGGCCGTGGACGGTGTCGCCGTCCGCGCGGGCCCGGCTCAGGGTCTTCAGGACGACGACGCCGCCGCCCTCACCCCGTACATAGCCGTTGGCGCGCTCGTCGAAGGTGTACGTACGTCCGTCGGGCGACAGCGCGCCGAACCGCTCGGCGACGGTGAAGCCCTCGGGAACGAGGTTCAGACTCACTCCGCCCGCGAGGGCCAGCTCGGAGTCGCCCTTGCGCAGGCTCTCGCAGGCGAGCTGGACGGCGACGAGCGAGGAGGACTGGGCGGTGTCGACGACGAGGCTGGGGCCGCGCAGACCGAGGGCGTAGGAGACCCGGTTGGCGATGATGCCCCGGCTGACGCCGGTGATGGTGTGGTGGGTGACGGCGTCGGAGCCGTACTCGTGGGCCAGCTTCGCGTAGTCGTCCCAGATCGCGCCGACGAAGACACCGGCCCGCGCCCCCTGGAGCGTGCCCGGGACGACTCCGGCGTTCTCCAGTGCCTCCCAGGCGAGTTCGAGCATGAGGCGCTGCTGCGGGTCGATGGCCGCGGCCTCCCGCGGGGTGATCCCGAAGAACTCGGGATCGAACGCGTCGACACCGTCGAGGAATCCGGCCGGCCGGGAGACCGCCCCGGCCGGAAGGCCGGGACGGGCGTCGGGCGAGCGGTCGGACACCGCGCTCTCGCCGGCCGTGAGCAGCCGCCAGTACGCCTCGGGCCCCGCCGCTCCGGGGAAGCGGCAGGCCATCCCGACGACGGCGATGGGCTCCTCGGGCACTGCAGTGTCCATGGTGTGCTCGTCCTTTCCGTGGTCGCGCGGGCACGCTGAAGGGCGCGGCGAGGTGTGCTGAAGGGGTGGGAGAGAAGGGGGAGACGGCGACGCGGACTCAGCCGTACGCGTAGAACCCCCGGCCGGACTTCTTGCCCAGCAGGCCGCCGTCGACCATGCGCAGCAGCAGCGGCGGGGGCGCGTAGAGCGGCTCCTTGAACTCCTCGTACATCGCCTGCGCGATGGAGACGGTGGTGTCCACGCCGATGAGGTCGACGAGACGGAGCGGCCCCATGGGGTGCGAGCAGCCGTGGACCATGCCGTCGTCGATGACCTGTGCCGTGGCGAGGCCGGAGTCGAGCATCCGGACGGCGGAGAGGAGGTACGGGAAGAGCAGGGCGTTCACGACGAAGCCGGCCCGGTCGGGGGACTTGATCGGCTTCTTGCCGAGGACGTCCTTCACGAAGGCCAGGGCCCGCTCGCTCACGCGCGGTTCGGTGAGCACCGAGTCGACGATCTCGACCAGCGGCATGACGGGTGCGGGGTTGAAGAAGTGCATGCCGAGCACCTGGCCGGGGCGGCTGGTGGCGCCGGCGAGCCGCACGATCGGCAGCGAGGAGGTGTTGGAGGCGAGGATCGCGTCCGGGTCGGTCAGGATCTTGTCGAGGGTGGCGAACAGCTCCAGCTTCAGCGGTTCGTCCTCCTTGACCGCCTCGATCACGAGCTGCCGGTCGGCGAGTTCGCCGAGGTCGCGGGTGAAGGAGACCCGGCCGAGGGCCGCGTCGCGTTCCTGTTCCGTCAGCTTGCCCTTGGCGACGCCCCGGTCGAGGGACCGGGTCAGCCGCTGGGGTCCGGTGACGAGGGAGGCGGCGGAGGACACCTGGACGATGACGTCCAGTCCGGCTTTGGCGCACAGTTCGGCGACGCCGCTGCCCATGATGCCGCTGCCGATGACGCCGACGCGACGGATGGTAGTAGTGGCATTAGTGGTCGTACTCGTACCGCTCTCGGTCATGCTCCGGTCCCCCAGGTCAGAAGTGCCGCTCCGATCGACATGCCGCCGCCGAATCCGGCGAGCAGCACGAGCTGTCCCGGGGACAGCGCCCCGCTGCGGTGGGCGTCGTCGAGAGCGACGGGAACCGACGCGCTGCCCACGTTTCCGTACTTGCGCAAGGTGCGGTGGGTCACCGCGCGGGTCAGGCCCGCGCGCTCCACGACGTCGCTCAGCAGAACGCCGTTGGCCTGGTGGGGCACGAAGTGGTCGACCCGTGCGAGGTCCACGCCGGTGCGCCGGGCGAGTCCGCCGAGGGCCTGAGGGACGTGGTCGGCGACGAAGTCCCGTACGCCTCGGCCGTCCATGCGGAAGAAGTGGCCGCCCTCGGCGACGGTGGCCTCCGAGGCCGGGTTGCGGCTGCCGCCGGCCTCGACCCGGATGAGGCCGTGGGCGTCGCCGCGGCTGGCGAGGTCGACGCCGATGATCCCGTACGGGGCGGGCACCGCGCCGACCACGGCGGCGCCGGCGCCGTCGGCGAAGAGGACGGCGGTGCGGCGGTCGTCGAAGTCGAGGATGCGGGAGTAGAGGTCGGCGCCGATGACCAGGACCCGGCTGTCGGGTGCGGCGGCCACGAGGCAGCGGGCCAGCTCGAGGGCGTAGACGAAGCCGCTGCAGACGACGTTGACGTCGAAGCAGGCGGCGTTGACGGCGCCGAGGGCCGTCTGGACGAGGTAGGAGGTGGGGGGTTGGGGGAAGTCGCCGGTCGAGGTGGAGACGATGAGGTAGTCGATCCGGTCGGCGGTCAGCCCGGCCTGTTCCAGGGCGTTCTCGGCGGCGCGCACGGCCAGGTCGGACGTGGCCTCGTAGGGGGCGGCGTAGCGCCGCGAACGGATCTGGGTCTTCCGCTCGATCCACTCGGGGGTGACCCCTACGCGGGCGGCGATCTCCTCGTTGTCGACCTCGCGTTTGGGTAAGTACGAGCCGGTGGCGAGGATCCCGATCTGTCGGTCCGTCATGTCAGACCGCCGCCCCTGTGGTGGTGCGCAGGGGGTTGATGCGCGCTTCGCCGAGGCGGGAGCGGAGTTCGGGGTCGGTGACGCCGAGGCCCTCCTCGGGTGCGAGGCAGAGCACGCCGACCTTGCCGGTGTGGCGGTTCTCCTGGACGAGCCGTGCCGCCTCGCCAACCTCGGCGAGCGGGTAGACCTCGGAGAGGATCGGGGAGAGGTGCCCGAGCCGGAAGAGCCGGTTGCACTCGGCCTGCTCCTGGAGGTTCGCCGCGTGGCTTCCGACGACGCGCTTCAGGTTCATCCACAGGTAGCGGTTGTCGAAGTGGTGGTCGTAACCCGTGCTGGAGCCGCAGGTGACGACGGTGCCGCCGGGGCGGACGACGAAGACGGAGATGCCGAAGGTGGCCCGGCCGATGTAGTCGAAGACGATGTGCGGGTCCTCGCCGACCTGGCGCCGGATCTCGCGGCCGAGCGCCTTGCCGAGCTCGATCGTCCGTTCCGGGCTGGGGGCGGCGTCGGCGCCGAGGCCGATCTCCGAGCGGTCGATGACCACGTCGCAGCCGAGCCGGCGCAGGAGTTCGGCCTTGCGCGGGGAGCCGACGACCCCGACCGGGATGCCGCCCGCGTTCTTCACCATCTGGACGGCGAAGGCGCCGAGCCCGCCGGTGGCGCCCCAGATCAGCACGATGTCGCCCTGCTTGACGCGGGCGCCCTTGTCGCTGACGAGCATCCGGTAGGAGGTCGCCGCGGTGAGCATGACCCCGGCGGCCTCCTCCCAGGTCAGATGGCCGGGCTTGGGCAGCAGCTGGCTGGCGCGGACGACGCTGTAGTGGGCGAGGCCGCCGAAGTTGGTCTCGTAGCCCCAGATGCGCTGTTCGGCGCCGAGCATCGCGTCGGCGTGGGTGGCCGGCTCCTCGGAGTCGACCTGGACGCAGCTGACGACCACGTGGTCGCCGACCTTCCAACGCCGGACCCCGGCCCCGACCCGGACCACGACGCCGGCGGCGTCGGAGCCGAGGACGTGGTGCGGCAGGTCGTGCCGGGCCGCGTCGCCGCCCTGGCGGCCGTACCGCTCGAGGAAGTCGAACGTGGGCTTCGGCTCGAACGTGGCGGACCAGACGGTGTTGTAGTTCACCGAACTCGCCATGACCGCGACGACGACCTCGTCCGGCGCGAGCTCGGGCATGGGCACCCGCCCCACCTGCAGCGACTTCCGCACGTCCCGGTCCTCGATGCCGGCGAACATGTCCACGTCCGCCGCACGCAGATGCGCGGCCAGGTACTCCGCGGGTAACGCGTGCCGTTCCAGCTCGTCCGGTCCGGCCCCCGCGAGCAGGGCCTCGGCCAGAGCATCCATGTCTCCCCCTCCTTAGATGAGCTCGACGCGCACGGCGGCAGCGGCGGACGGCATGCGTCCGCGGGTGCCAAGCCGAGATGTGTGATGCGAGAACACGAGGCTCGACGGGCTCGACCTCACCGCACTGTGAGCCACCCGATCGCCCCGATGAGACCGACGGTACGCATCCCAGCGGCGCATCCCCACCCTTAACCGCCCCCTACCCACCACCCACGCTCCCGCCCCCGGGGAAGGGGCCACCCCACCCCGACCACTGGGGTCCCCCACCCCTGCGAACAGGGGTCGAGGACGGCAGCACGACACGACGACGAGAGCGTCGGGCTGGGGAGTCGGGCGGGGGGGAATCGACGAAGGCACGGCCGCGCCGCGAGCGAGGCTCGACGCGAAGAGCGCGTCAGGAATGGGCCGGCCGTGGCCAGGCTCCGAAAAAACGTACGGCACTCCGGCGCGCCGCTCATGTGGCGCACGCCACACCGGTGCTAGCGTGAAGAAAACCAGCCTTCTGGCTGGTCACGACGTTTCTGCTGTGGTGGGGCGGGTGGGACTCGAACCCACGGCCGACGGATTATGAGTCCGCTGCTCTAACCGGCTGAGCTACCGCCCCTTACCGCGTGGCGCGTACAAGTGTGCGCGCCGTCTGCCGCAGCATAGCCGCTCATACGATCTCCTGCTCCGGATGGTCGGCGTCTGCTGCGCACTGCTCTGACCATGAGGACCGCGCAGCGTGATGCATGGTTCCCGGGCACACGAAAAAGGACCCCTAAGGGTCCTTTTTCTCTTGCTCCCCCGGCTGGACTCGAACCAGCAACCCTCCGGTTAACAGCCGAATGCTCTGCCAATTGAGCTACAGGGGATCGCGCTCCCCCGACTGGACTCGAACCAGTAACCTGCCGATTAACAGTCGGCTGCTCTGCCAATTGAGCTACAGGGGATTGCTGCGGTTGCACCGAACGGATCCACCTCGGGTGTTCCCGAGCGGCGCGCGTTCGCTGCGACACATACATTAGCGCAAGCAGGGGGGTGCTCCGCCAATCGGTATGCCGTGGGCGCTCGTGGGCACCAGTGAAGCAACAGGGAAGCTCAAGGGAAGGTGGTGCCGCCGTGCGGTACAAGCTGACGTTCGTCGTGGGACTGGCCCTCGGTTACGTCATCGGGACGCGGGCCGGGCGTGAGCGCTACGAGCAGATGAAGAAGTCGGCCAGGGACTTCTCGCAGAACCCGGCCGTGCGCAACGCCGCCGAGTCCGCGGCGCAGACCGGGCGGCAGTTCGCCGGCAAGGCGTACCACGCCGTGAGCGACAAGGTCGGCGACAAGCTCCCCGCCTCGGTGACCGACCGGATCCACTCGCTGCGTCACCACAACGGTCAGGTGACCGAGGACGAGTGGGGTGTGAGCAACACCTGAGACACCTCAGCAATACCTGATCGGCGACGCCCGATCAGCGGCTTCCGAGGGCGCGGCCCCGCGCGGCGCCCCCGTCCCGTCCGGCCGAAATCGGCACCCCTACCCCGCACGCGCTCCCCTTACTCCTCCGCGTGCGGCAGAATCTCCTTCCATGGGGATAGTCGCCGGCTTGGACAGCTCAGCCGAGTTCACACGCATCGTCGTCTGCGACGCGGACACGGGTGCCGTACTGCGTCAGGGGTACGCCCCGCACCCGGGTGAGCCCAAGGCCACCGATGTCGACCCGCAGGCGTGGTTGCTCTCGCTCGGCGAGGCGGCCGGGGGTGGGCTGCTCGAAGGGGTGCAGGCCATCGGGGTCTCCGCGCAGCAGCACGGGCTCGTGCCGCTCGACGCGCAGGGCGGGCTCGTCCGGCCCGCGCTCGTCGGCAACGACAAGCGCGCGCAGGTGGCCGCGGCCGACCTCGTCGAGGCGTTCGGCGGGCGGCAGGCCTGGGCCGAGGCCGTCGGCTCCGTACCGCAGTCCGGGCAGCCGGTGGCCAAGCTCCGCTGGCTGGCCCGCTCCGAGCCCGAGCACGCCCAGCGCGTCGCGATGCTCCTCCAGCCGCACGACTGGCTCGTCTGGCAGCTCCTCGGCCGCCCCGCGCGCCGCACCACCGACCGCGGCGCCGCCTCCGCCACCGGCTACTGGTCCGCGGGCACGGGCGCGTACAGGCCCGACCTCGTCGAGCTGGCCCTCGGTCACCAGGCCGTCCTCCCCGAGGTGCTCGGCCCCGCCGACGCCGCCGGAACCACCCCCGAGGGCCTGCTGATCTCGGCCGGTACGGGCGAGACGATGGCCGCCGCCCTCGGGCTCGGCCTCGCCCCGGGCGACGCGGTCGTCTCCCTCGGCGCCTCCGGTTCGGTGATGGCCGTGCACCACGAGGCGCTCGCCGACCCGCAGGGCCTGATCACCTCCTTCGCCGACGCGGCCGGGATGTACCTGCCCGTCGTCCACACCTCCAACGCGGTACGGGCGCTGCGCGGCACCGCCGAGATGCTCGGCACGGAGAGCCTGGAGGAGCTGTCCGCACTGGCGCTCAAGTCGACGCCCGGTGCCTCCGGTCTCGTCCTGCTCCCCTATCTGGAGGGCGAGCGCACCCCCCAGCTGCCGCACACCGCCGGCACGCTCAGCGGGCTTCGCCGCGAGTCGATGAAGCCCGAGCACCTCGCCCGGGCCGCGTTCGAGGGCATGCTGTGCGCGCTGACCGACGCCATGGACGTGCTGCGCGGACGCGGCGTGGAGGTGCGCCGGGTGTTCCTGCTCGGCGCGGCGGCCGGGCTGCCCGCCGTGCAGGCGATCGCCCCCGCGATCTTCGGCGCGCAGGTCGTCGTCCCGCAGCCCGCCGACTACGCGGCGCTCGGCGCGGCCCGGCAGGCCGCCTGGGCGCTCGGGGTCGCGCGCGGGACGCTGTCCCCGGCCGCTCCGCCGGCCTGGCAGGGCGCCGCCGCGCAGATCTTCGAGCCTGGTGAGGAGCTGCCCGTCGGGCAGGCCGTTCGGCAGCAGTACGTGGCCACGCGGGAGCAGATCCACCCGGGCGCGTTCGGCTCGTAGCGGAGTCGGTTCAAGACTCGACAAAACGCAGTCGTAACGTCGAGGGGGCGCGGGCGATAGTAGGACCCGTGCTCCTACGACTTCTCCGAACCCACCTTCGACCGTACAAGAAGCCCATCGGCCTGCTGGTCCTGCTGCAGTTCCTGCAGACCTGCGCGTCCCTCTACCTGCCGACCCTCAACGCGGACATCATCGACAACGGTGTCGTCGACGGGGACACCGGCTACATCCTGCGGTTCGGCGCCCTGATGATCGCCGTCTCGGTGATCCAGGTCGTCTGCAACGTCGGCGCCGTCTACTACGGGGCGCGGACCGCGTCCGCGCTCGGCCGGGACGTCCGCGCCGCGGTCTTCGACCGGGTGCAGTCGTTCTCGGCCCGCGAGGTCGGGCAGTTCGGCGCCCCGTCGCTGATCACCCGTACCACCAATGACGTCCAGCAGGTCCAGATGCTGGTCCTGATGGCGTTCACGCTGATGGTCTCGGCGCCGATCATGTGCGTCGGCGGCATCGTCATGGCACTCAGCCTCGACGTGCCGCTGTCGGCGGTGCTGATCGCGGTCGTGCCGGTGCTCGGCATCGCGGTCTCGCTGATCGTGCGGAGGATGCGCCCGCTGTTCCGGACGATGCAGGTGCGGCTCGACACGGTGAACCGGGTGCTGCGGGAGCAGATCACCGGCAACCGGGTGATCCGGGCCTTCGTGAAGGACGACTACGAGCGGGACCGGTTCAAGGTCTCCAACACCGAGCTGACCGACGTCTCGATGTCGACGGGCCGGCTGATGGCGCTGATGTTCCCCACCGTGATGACGGTCGTGAACGTCTCCAGCGTCGCGGTGGTCTGGTTCGGAGCGCACCGCATCGACAGCGGCGGGATGGAGATCGGCGCGCTGACCGCCTTCCTCGCCTATCTGATGCAGATCGTGATGTCCGTGATGATGGCCACCTTCATGTTCATGATGGTGCCGCGCGCCGAGGTGTGTGCCGAGCGCATCGAGGAGGTCCTCTCCACGGAGAGCAGCGTCGTGCCGCCGGCGGAGCCGGTGCGGGAGCTGGGGCGGCGCGGCCATCTGGAGGTCAGGAGCGCGGACTTCCGCTACCCGGGCGCCGAGGAATCGGTCCTGCGGGACGTGGAGCTGGTGGCCAGGCCGGGCGAGACGACGGCGATCATCGGTTCGACCGGCAGCGGCAAGTCGACGCTGCTCGGCCTGGTGCCCCGACTGTTCGACGTGACCGGCGGCGAGGTGCTCGTCGACGGTGTGGACGTACGGAAGCTGGCGCCCGAGCTGATGGCCCGGACGGTGGGGCTCGTGCCGCAGAAGCCGTACCTCTTCTCCGGGACGGTCGCGACGAACCTGCGGTACGGCAAGCCCGACGCGAGCGACGAGGAGCTGTGGCACGCGCTCGAGGTGGCGCAGGCGGCGGACTTCGTGAAGAAGCTGGAGAACGGGCTGAACGCGCCGATCGCGCAGGGCGGCACCAATGTGTCCGGTGGTCAGCGGCAGCGGCTCGCGATCGCCCGGACGCTGGTGCAGCGGCCGGAGATCTATCTCTTCGACGACTCGTTCTCGGCGCTCGACTACCAGACCGACGCGCAGCTGCGGGAGGCGCTGAAGGCGGAGACGTCGGACTCGACCGTCGTGATCGTCGCCCAGCGGGTGTCGACCATCCGGGACGCCGACCGCATCGTGGTCCTCGACGAGGGCCGGGTCGTGGGGACCGGACGCCATCACGAGCTGATGGCGGGCAATGAGACGTACCGGGAGATCGTGCTCTCCCAGCTGACCGAGGCGGAGGCAGCCTGATGGCCGGTCCTGGCGGACGGATGATGGCCGGTGGCGGCCCCGACGAGCGGTCCATGGACTTCAAGGGCTCGGGCAAGCGGCTGTTGCGGCAGCTGGCGCCCGAGCGGGGCCCGCTCTGGCTGATGCTGGTCGCCTGCGTGCTGGGCGTGGCGGGCTCGGTGCTCGGCCCGTTGATCCTCGGCAAGGCGACCGACCTGATCTTCGCGGGTGTGGTCGGCCGGCCGATGACCGAGGGCACGACGAAGGCGCAGGCGATCGAGGGCCTGCGGGCCAAGGGCGACGACGGGATGGCGGACATGCTGTCCGGGGTGGACTTCACCCCCGGGCAGGGCATCGACTTCACGGCCGTCGGCAAGGTGCTGCTGCTTGTCCTGGTGATCTATGTGGCGGCCGGGCTCCTCATGCTGGTGGCGACCCGGATGTCGATCAGGGTGATCAACCGGGCCGTCTACCGGATGCGCGAGGAGGTGCAGGCGAAGCTGGCGCGGCTGCCGCTGTCGTACTTCGACCGGGCCAAGCGCGGTGAGGTGCTGAGCCGGGCCACGAACGACCTCGACAACATCGCGCAGACGCTCCAGCAGTCGATGGGCCAGCTGCTGAACTCGCTGCTCACGATCGTCGGCGTGCTGGGGATGATGTTCTGGATCTCGCCGCTCCTCGCGCTGGTCGCGCTGGTGACCGTGCCGGTGTCGGTGGTCGTGGCGACGAGGATCGGCAAGCGCTCGCAGCCGCACTTCGTGCAGCAGTGGAAGTCCACGGGCACCCTCAACGCCCATGTGGAGGAGATGTACAGCGGCCACGCCCTGGTGAAGGTCTTCGGACGCCAGGACGAGTCGGCCGCCGACTTCCGCGAGCAGAACGAGGCGCTGTACGAGGCCGGGTTCAAGGCCCAGTTCAACAGCGGTGTGATGCAGCCGGTGATGGTCTTCCTCTCGAACATCAACTACGTGCTCGTCGCCGTCGTCGGCGGGCTGCGGGTGGCGAGCGGCACGCTGTCGATCGGTGACGTGCAGGCGTTCATCCAGTACTCCCGCCAGTTCTCGATGCCGCTGACGCAGGTCGCGTCGATGGCGAACCTGGTGCAGTCGGGTGTCGCGTCCGCCGAGCGGATCTTCGAGCTGCTCGACGCCGACGAGCAGACCCCGGACGCGCCGCGGAGCGAGCGTCGTCCCTCGGAGTCGCTGGGCAAGGTGGCCCTCGAGGAGGTGGCGTTCCGCTACGAGCCGGACAAGCCGCTCATCGAGGACCTCTCCCTGACGGTGGAGCCGGGCCAGACGGTCGCCATCGTCGGCCCGACGGGCGCCGGCAAGACCACGCTGGTGAACCTGCTCATGCGGTTCTACGACGTGACCGACGGCCGGATCACCCTCGACGGGGTGGACATCTCGGCGATGTCGCGCGACGAGCTGCGGTCCGGGATCGGCATGGTCCTCCAGGACACCTGGCTCTTCGGCGGGACGATCGCCGAGAACATCGCGTACGGGGCGAGTGGGGAGGTCTCGCGGAAGCGGATCGAGGAGGCGGCGCGGGCGGCCCACGCCGACCGCTTCATCCGCACCCTCCCCGACGGCTACGACACCGTCATCGACGACGAGGGCGGGAACGTCAGCGCCGGCGAGAAGCAGCTGATCACCATCGCGCGGGCGTTCCTGTCCGACCCGGTGATCCTGGTCCTGGACGAGGCGACCAGCTCGGTCGACACCCGTACCGAGGTGCTCATCCAGAAGGCGATGGCCCGCCTCGCCCACGGGCGCACCTCGTTCGTGATCGCGCACCGGCTCTCCACCATCAGGGACGCGGACGTGATCCTGGTGATGGAGAACGGCTCGATCGTCGAACAGGGCACGCACGACGAGCTGTTGGCGTCGGGCGGGGCCTACGCCCGGCTGTACGCTGCCCAGTTCGCCCGGGCGGTCGCGGAGGTCGACTAGCCGTACCGGCCGGACCAGGCGAACTAGTCCAGATATCCGCGCAGTTGGTCCGCGAAGGCGTGGTCCCGCAGCTTGTTGAGGGTCTTCGACTCGATCTGGCGGATGCGTTCACGCGTCACGCCGAAGAGCCGGCCGATCTCCTCCAGGGTGCGGGGCCTGCCGTCGTCGAGGCCGTAGCGGAGCTGGACCACCTTGCGTTCGCGCTCGCCGAGGGTGGAGAGGACGGCCTCCAGGTGCTCGCGCAGCAGCAGGAACGCGGCCGACTCCACGGGGCTGGCCGCGTCGCCGTCCTCGATGAGGTCGCCGAGCGCGACGTCGTCCTCCTCGCCGACGGGGGCGTGCAGGGAGACCGGTTCCTGGGCGAGGCGCAGCACTTCGCCGACCCGCTCGGGGGCCAGGTCGAGCTGGGCGGCGACCTCTTCCGCGGTGGGTTCGTAGCCGCGCTCCTGGAGCATCCGGCGCTGGACGCGGATGACCCGGTTGATGAGTTCGACGACATGGACGGGGACGCGGATGGTCCGGGCCTGGTCGGCGAGGGCCCGTGACATCGCCTGCCGGATCCACCAGGTCGCGTACGTCGAGAACTTGTAGCCGCGCGCGTAGTCGAACTTCTCGACGGCCCGGATCAGGCCCAGGTTCCCCTCCTGGACCAGGTCGAGCATGGTCAGGCCGCGTCCGACGTACCGCTTGGCGACGGAGACGACGAGCCGCAGGTTGGCCTCGATGAGCCGGCGCTTGGCCATCCGGCCGAGGACGACGAGCCGGTCCAGGTCGTGGGCGAGCTGCGAGTCCAGGTCGGGGGTGCTCGCGAGCTTCGCCTCGGCGAAGAGCCCGGCCTCGACGCGGCGGGCGAGGTCGACCTCCTCGGCGGCGGTGAGCAGCCGGATCCGGCCTATCTCGCGCAGGTACTGGCGGAAGAGATCGGACGAGGGCCCGTTCCCGCCGAGATCGGCCACGCGGCGCGGGACCGGCTCCGGGTCGGGCGTGTCGTCCACGAACTCCGTGGGCTCGGGCGGATCCGCTCCCTCGGCCGGCTCCGCGGAGGCCGGCGCCTCCGGATGGTGGGCGGCCGGGCGCTGCCCGGGCACGACGTCGGACAGGGTCTGGGTCTGCACGGGGGCGACCTCCAGGGTGATCGCTGCCGGTGCTCCGGGGGCTCAGGCACCGCTTCCCAGTGTGGGGTACGACACATCGCCGCCACGAGGGGCGTGCGGTGACTTTTTGAGTTCGCGAGGTGACCGAACGTCAGACCTCGCCCAGAGAGGCCCTAGAGAGCTGTCGCGCCGTTGGTGCGCAGGGACTGGCTGTACTGGGTGAGGACCCACAACTCGTTCTGTACGGCGGCCACTTGGGCCGGGTCGCCGTTCTGGCCGAGGCGGGCCAGGGTGCCCTGGATGTCGCGGACGCGGCGTTCGACCGCGCGCAGCCGGACGGAGACGAGCTGGGCGCCCGCGTAGACCTCGTCGACGACCTTGGCGAAGAGCGTCTCGACGGCGAGCTCCGTGACGAGCGCGCGGACGGTGTCGTCGGGGGCGGCCTCGCGGACGGCGGACAGATAGTCGTCGGGCGCTCCGGTGGCGCCGCCCGCCTCCTGGACGCACTGGCGGACGGCCGCGTAGGGCGGGGCGGTGAACTCGTCGGCGCCGTACGCGTCGAAGGCCGGGGAGACCAGCTCGGGCCGCTGGAGGGCGAGCTTGAGCAGCTCGCGCTCGGTGCGGTGCGCGGGGCTGCGCAGGTTGAGCGCGGGGCCGGCCTGCGCGGCGGGCGCCTGGGTGTTCTGGTACGGACGCTGCGGGGCCGCCTGCGCCGGGCCGCCCCGGCCGCCGCGGTCGCGCTGCCAGCGGGCGATCTGGGCGACGCGCTTGACCACGAACGGGGTGTCGAGGATGCCGAGCATGCCGGCGAGCTGGACGGCGACCTCGTGCTGGGAGGCGACGTTCTTGATCCGGGCGACGATCGGGGCGGCCTCGTCGAGGGCGGCGGCCCGGCCGGCCGGAGTCTCCAGGTCGTACCGCTTCACGATCTGGCGGAGCGCGAACTCGAACAGCGGGGTGCGCGGCTCGACCAGCTCGGCGACGGCCTGGTCGCCCTTGGCGAGGCGCAGGTCGCAGGGGTCCATGCCGTCGGGGGCGATGGCGATGTAGGTCTCGGCGGCGAACTTCTGGTCGTCCTCGAAGGCGCGCAGGGCGGCCTTCTGGCCGGCCGCGTCGCCGTCGAAGGTGAAGATCACCCGGGCCGAGCCGTTGTCCATCAGAAGCCGGCGGAGGATCTTGATGTGGTCGCCGCCGAAGGCGGTGCCGCAGGTGGCGATGGCGGTGGTGACGCCCGCGAGGTGGCAGGCCATGACGTCGGTGTAGCCCTCGACGACGACGGCCCGGCTGACCTTGGCGATGTCCTTCTTCGCCAGGTCGATGCCGTAGAGCACCTGGGACTTCTTGTAGATCGGCGTCTCGGGCGTGTTCAGGTACTTGGGCCCGTTGTCGTCGTCGCGGAGCTTGCGCGCGCCGAAGCCGACGACGTCGCCGCCCACGTCCCTGATCGGCCACATCAGCCGGCCGCGGAAGCGGTCGATGGGGCCGCGGCGGCCGTCCTGGGAGATCCCGGAGAGGATCAGCTCCTTGTCGGAGAAGCCCTTGCCGCGCAGGAAGCGGGTGAGGTGGTCCCAGCCGGCCGGGGAGTAGCCGACGCCGAAGTGCGCGGCCGCGGCCTGGTCGAAGCCGCGCTCGGCGAGGAACTTCCGGCCGATCTCGGCCTCGGGGGAGTCGAGTTGGTCGGCGTAGAACCGGGCGGCGACCTGGTGCGCCTCGACCAGGCGGATGCGCTCGCCGCGCTGGTGGCCGGGGTTGTAGCCGCCCTCTTCGTACCGCAGGGTGATGCCGGCCTTCGCCGCGAGGCGCTCGACCGTCTCCGAGAAGGAGAGGTGGTCGATCTTCATGACGAAGGCGATCGTGTCGCCGCCCTCCTGGCAGCCGAAGCAGTGGAACAGGCCCTTGCTCGGGCTGACCTGGAAGGAGGGGGACTTCTCGTCGTGGAAGGGGCACAGGCCCTTGAGGTTGCCGCCGCCGGCGTTGCGGAGCTGGAGGTACTCGGACACGACGGCGTCGATCGGGACCGCGTCCCGTACCGCCTTCACGTCGTCATCGTTGATCCTGCCGGCCACGCGTGAATTCTACGGGTGCGGACAGCCGTCCGGCCCCTACGCCAGCAGGCTCTCCAGGGGGACGGACGGGTCCGCGAGGGCGTCGGGGTCCACCGGGGACTGGGCCCGGATGAGCCCCTGGACGGTATCTGTGACGTCCCACACATTCACGTTCATCCCCGCGAGGACCTTGCGGTCCTTGAGCCAGAAGGCGATGAACTGCCGCTTGCCGGCGTCGCCGCGGATCACGACCTGGTCGTAGGAGCCGGGCGGGGCCCAGCCGGAGTACTCCATGCCGAGGTCGTACTGGTCGGAGAAGAAGTACGGCACCCGGTCGTACGAGACGTGCTGGCCGAGCATGGCGCGGGCGGCGGCCGGGCCGCCGTTGAGGGCGTTGGCCCAGTGCTCGACGCGCAGCCGGGTGTCCAGGAGCGGGTGGTGCGCGGCGGCGACGTCGCCGGCCGCGAAGATGTCGGGGTCGGAGGTGCGCAGCGAGGCGTCGACGGCGATGCCGCCGCCGTGGGCGCGGTCGACGAGGGCGAGTCCGGCGGCCTCGGCGAGGGCGGTGCGCGGGGCGGCGCCGATCGCGGCGAGGACGGCGTGCGCGGGGTGCTCCTCGCCGTCGTCGGTGCGGACGGCGAGGACCATGCCGTCCTGGCCGACGATCTCGGCGAGCCGGGCGCCGAAGACGAAGCGGACGCCGTGCTCGGTGTGGAGGTCGGCGAAGAGCTGGCCGAGCTCGGGGCCGAGGACCTGGTGGAGCGGGGTCGGCTCGGACTCGACGACGGTGACCTCGGCGCCGTAGCCGCGGGCCGCGGCGGCGACCTCGAGGCCGATCCAGCCGCCGCCCGCGATCACCAGGTGGCCGTTGTCGCGGCCGAGGGCGGCCAGGACGTGGCGCAGCCGGTCGGCGTGGGCGAGCCGGCGCAGGTGGTGGACGCCGGCGAGGCCGGTGCCGGGGACGTCGAGGCGGCGCGGCTCGGAGCCGGTGGCGAGCAGCAGCCGGTCGTAGCGGATGGTGGTGCCGTCGCCGAGGCGTACGGTCCGGGCCTCGCGGTCGACGGTGGTGACGGGCTGCCCGAGGTGGAGCTCGACCTCGGCGCGGGCGTACCAGGCGGCCTCGTGGACGAAGACGCTGTCGCGCTCTTCCTTGCCGGTGAGGTAGCCCTTGGAGAGCGGTGGGCGTTCGTAGGGGTGGTCGCGCTCGTCGCCGATGAGGATCACCCGGCCGGTGAACCCCTCGGACCGGAGCGTTTCCGCCGCCTTGGCCCCGGCCAGTCCCCCGCCGACGATGACGAAGGTCTGATCTGCGTCGACCACTTGATGCCTCCTCGTTGCGACCGCTTCTACGCTACGCCTCCGGCCGTTCGGCCGGCCGTTCCGCCTCGGGCCCCGCTCCGAGCGTCCCGCACGGAGCGTGATGACGAAAGAGGGCGGGTCCTCAGCGGGTCCTCAGCGGCGCAGGCGACCGTGGAGGGTGCGGGCGGAGGCGTCGGTGAGGGAGGCGATCTGGTCGATGATCACCCGCTTGCGCGCCCTGTCGTCCTCCGCCGTGTCGAAGAGGGCGCGGAACTGCGGGTCGAGCCCCTCGGGGGCGCGGGAGGTGAGCGCGTCGGCGAGTTCGGCGAGGACGATTCGCTGGTCCGCGCGGAGGGCCTCCTGCTCGGCGCGCTGCATGACGTACCGGTCGGCGACGGCCTTGAGGACGGCGCATTCGTTGCGGGTCTCGCGCGGGACGACGAGTTCGGCGGTGTACCGGGTGAGGCGGCCTGACCCTCCCCCAGTGCCTGAACGGCCTGGGCGGTACCCCCATGCCTGCCGGGTCGCGCCCTCGGCGGAGAGGGCGAAGCGGCCGATCAGCTCGCTGGTGGCGTCCTTGAGGCGGGCCTGGGCGACGGCCGATCCGTCGTAGCCGTGCGGCCACCAGTCCTGGTCGACGAGCCGGTCGAGGGCGTCGGCGAGTTCCTGCGGGTCGGTGTCGTGCGGGACGTACCGGCCGATGGCGACGCGCCAGATGTCGGCGCGCTCGGGCTCGGAGAAGAGCATGTTCGGGTCGATGTGGCCGGCGTGCAGTCCGTCCTCGAAGTCGTGGACGGAGTACGCCACGTCGTCGGCCCAGTCCATGACCTGGGCCTCGAAGCACTTGCGGTGGGCGGGGGCGCCCTGCCGGGCCCACTCGAAGACGGGGAGGTCGTCCTCGTACACGCCGAACTTGGACGAGTCGGGGTCCTTGGGGTGACCGCCGCGCGGCCAGGGGTACTTGGTGGCGGCGTCGAGCGTGGCGCGGGTGAGGTTGAGGCCGACGCTGACGGGCCGGCCGGTGGCGGGGTCGGCGATGAACCGCTTGGGCTCGATACGGGTGAGCAGCCGCAGCGACTGGGCGTTGCCCTCGAAGCCGCCGCAGTCCTTGGCGAACTCGTTGAGCGCGACCTCGCCGTTGTGCCCGAAGGGCGGGTGGCCCATGTCGTGGGCGAGGCAGGCGGCCTCGACGAGGTCGGGGTCGCAGCCGAGCGCGGCGCCGAGCTCACGCCCGACCTGGGCGCACTCCAGGGAGTGGGTGAGGCGCGTACGGGGGCTGGCGTCCCAGGCGTGACTCCGGGAGCCGGGGGTGACGACCTGGGTCTTGCCCGCGAGCCTGCGCAGGGCGCTGGAGTGCAGCACACGCGCGCGGTCCCGCTGGAAGGCGGTCCGCCCGGGCCGCTTGTCTGGCTCGGCGGCCCAGCGCTCGGTGGCGCTGTCGTCGTAGCCGGGGGTGCCTGTGATGCCGGGGGTGTCCGCGAAGCCTTCCATGCACCGAAGGTAACCGGCGGGACGGACAGCGGGGGCGGTAGGAGGGCGGTCTTACCGGGGATTTTCGGCCGCACGGCCGCCAGGGAGCGGGGTAGGGAGCCGGGTCTGGTGCGTGGGGCCTTGGGGCCTTGGGGCCTTGGGGCCTTGGGGCTTGGGGCTTGGGGCTTGGGGCTTGGGGCCTCGCCAGGCCCATAGGGCCCAGGGACCCCACGACCCTGGTCTGATCTCGACGCGAGGCCCTAGGCGGAGGCGAGTTCTCGCCAGGTGGGCACGGTCGCCTGGGCGGTGAGCGCCTGGTCGTAGCGGTGCAGGATCAGGCGGGCGAGGGCGGGGTGGTCGCCGAGCGGGGGCGCCGCGATCCAGGGGGCGTGGGCGGCGGCGCCGCCGGCGAAGCGGCCGGGGGCGGTGAAGCAGGAGGCGACGGCGACCCGGTGGCGGCCCCGGGCGGCGAGCGCGCGCACCGCCTCGGGGACGGTGGGGCGGGCGGCGGAGGCGTACGCGGGGACGACGGGGGTGCCGCCGAGCCGCTCGGAGAGCGCGGCGGCGATCCGCCGCACGGCGGCGAGCCCCTCGGGGTCCCGGGAGCCGGCCGCCGCGAGAACGACCCCGGTGGCGCGCGAGGCGCTGTCGGCGGAGGTCCACCCCGCCTCGACGAGCCGGTCGACGAGCGCCTCCACGAGCAGCGGATGCGCCCCGAGCGGCCGGGCGATCCGCACCCGCCCGCCGGGCAGCGCGGCGACAGCGGCGGGCAGATCGTGCTTGACGTGATACCCGGGCCCGAAGAGCAGGGGCACGAGGACGGCGCGGGGGGCGGGACCGGCGGGGCCGGCGGGGCCGGCGGGGCCGGCGGGGCCGGCGGGGCCGGCGGGACCGGCGGGACCGGCCAGGTTGGCGGGACCGGCGAGGCTGGCGGGACCGGCGAGGCTGGCGGGAGCAGTGGGACCAGCCAGGCCGGCTGGAGCCGCCGACGCCACGGCGTCCCCCGCACGCGCCGAGGCGCCCGGGCCCGCCGCGAAGTCCGCCAGGACCTCCGGGAGGAGTGGGGGGTTCAGTTCGATGTGGGTGAGGCGGACGTCCAGGCCCGGGCGGAGTTCGCGGACGCGTTCCGCCAGGTGGGCGAGGGTGGTCGCGGCGCGTGGGTCGCGGCTGCCGTGGCCTACGGCGATGAGGGTGGGGCGTGCGGCGCCGTACGGGCGGACCTGGCTCAGGCGCTCGCCGAGCCGTGTCGTGATCGTGCCGAGCAGCTCGGCCGTGGTGTCGAACGTACTGTCCCGCTCCGTCATGCTCCGATCCTGCGCGCCCCGCGTTGCCACCCCGTTGCGTGGGCGTCACGAGTGTTTTCCGTGCGCTCACCGCCGCCCGGCGGAGGCTGTCAGGACGCCAGCCAGATCCGGAGCGGGCCGAGTTCCTCGAAGCCCACCGCCAGGGCGGGCGCGAGGTCGTCGCCCGACTCGTAGCCGACGACCGGGCGGCCGGCGTCGACGAGGGTCAGGCAGCCGGCCCATGCCTCGGCCGGGTCCGTTCCCTCGGCGGCGAACAGGTTGGAGACGCCCGTCACCCGGCCGTTGTCGCTCAGCACCGCTCCCCCGGCGATCCGGCCGTCGGCGCCGTACCCCGCGACGACCTTCGTCGACCGGTCGGCGAGGAGTTCGGGGCGGAAGAGCGCCGCCTCGTCCGCGTCCCCGCCGCTCCACGCCATGGCCCAGGCGGCGAGCTCCGCCGGGTCGCGCACGGCGCGCCACGACGTGTCCGCCGGGACGCCGACCTCCGGAGCGGGGAGCCTGCCCGCCCGGGTGATCCAGCGCGCATCGAAGAGCGGCCGGAAGCCCTCGGAGGTCAGGTCCAGGCAGGCGAAGGAGTCCTTGACCGAGGCGCCGGGGGTGTCGCGGTCGATGCCGTCGAGGACGTCCCGTACCGAAGCGTCGGCGCTCAGCGTCACCGCGTCCGGGTAGTACGGCGGCGTACGGCGGGCGTTGGTCCAGGCGCGCCGCCCGAAGGTTCCGGGGGTGCCGTGCGCGCGGCACATCGCGTCGCACCACTCCGCGTTGTTGAGGGCCGCTTCATCGATCATGCGCAGATCGTACGGATAACCCCCTTCCGCCCTCATTCTTTTATCTAGCGGAATATCTTTTCCATCATGCGAATGTCTCCGCCCGCTCCCCCCGGGCTCCCCCGGCGCGTCGCCGCCGAACTCGTGGGCACCGCCGCCCTCGTGACCGTCATCGTCGGTTCCGGTCTCCAGGCCGAGGCCCTGAGCGAGGACGTGGGCGTGGCCCTGCTGGCCAACTCCCTCGCCTCCGCCCTGGGCCTCGGCGTCCTGATCGTGCTCCTCGGCCCCCTCTCCGGCGGCCACCTCAACCCGGCCGTCACGCTCAGCGAGTGGTGGGCGCGCCGGGGCGAGGAGAACGCCCCCGGCGGCCGCGAGGCCGCCGCGTACTGCGCCGCCCAGCTCCTCGGCGCGGTCTCCGGTGCCCTGCTCGCCGAGGCGATGTTCGGGCGGACGCCGGACACCTGGTCCGTGTCCACCCAGGTCCGCTCGGACCCGCACCTCCTGGTCGGCGAGGCCGTCGCCACCGCCGGGCTCGTCCTGCTCGTCGTGGGGCTGCGCCGGATCGGCCGGCTCGCGCTCGCGCCGGTCGCGGTGGCCGCCTACATCGCGGCGGCGATCTGGTTCACCTCATCGGGCTCGTTCGCCAACCCCGCCGCGAGCGTCGGCCGCGCGCTCACCGACTCGTTCACCGGGATAGCCCCCGGCTCGCTCCCCGGCTTCGTCGGGGCGCAGCTCCTCGGCACGCTGCTCGGTGTCGCGCTCGCCACCGTTCTGTACGGCGGCAGGAGCGAACCGAACGGCCCGCGTACGCGTCGAACAGGGTGACGGGGGCGGACAAGATCCACGGAGGTTCATCCATGCGCGGCCTGCGACGACGCGTGCGCGTACTCGCCCGGGTGCCGGAACGGGTGCCGGAACGGGTGCCGGAGCGGCTCAAGCGGCTGCCGGTACTCCCCCGCTCCACCCGGGCCCGGCGCCGTACCGTGCAGGCCGTCATGCTGGGCGCCGTCCTCGCCCTCGCGCCCGCCACCTGGACGCACGCCGTCGCCGACAGCCGGCTGCGCACCACCGCCGACGTGCCCGCCCAGGAGGTCGCCGTCGTCTTCGGCGCCGGCCTCTGGAAGGGGCGGCCCACCCCGTACCTCGCGCACCGGCTCGACACGGCCGCCGAGCTGTACCGCGCGGGCAAGGTCAAGGTCGTCCTCGTGACCGGCGACAACAGCCGGGCCGAGTACGACGAGCCGGACGCGATGCGGACGTACCTCACCGAACGCGGGGTGCCGGACGACCGGATCGTCAGCGACTACGCGGGCTTCGACACCTGGGACTCCTGCGTCCGCGCGAAGAGGATCTTCGGCATCGACCGGGCCGTGCTCGTCACCCAGGACTTCCACATCAAGCGGGCCGTCGCGCTCTGCCGGGCGGCCGGCATCGAGTCGTACGGGGTGAAGGTGGTCGAACCCCACGACTCCGTCTTCTACTACGGCGGCGTCCGGGAGCTCGTCGCGGCGGGCAAGGCGGCCCTGGACGCCACGCTCCGGCCCGACCCGCACTTCCTCGGCGAGCGGGAGAAGGGTGTGACGGAGGCGCTCGCGTCGGCGGGCTGACCCTCACCTCGGGGGCGGTCCGCAACGGAGCCCGACGTACCGGAGGCGTAATGCGGCGCGCGCCCTCCCGTAACACGGCCGTCGCACAGTTTCCGCATGTCCGAGGCTGTCACCACCCCCGCCGCAACCCCTACGCACTGCCCGTACTGCGCCCTCCAGTGCGGCATGTCGCTGCGCCCCGCGGGCGGGACCGTGGAGGTGGTGGAGCGCCCCGACTTCCCCGTCAACCGGGGCGCGTTGTGCGGCAAGGGCCGTACCGCCCCGGCCGTACTCTCCTCCCGGGTCAGGCTGACCGGGCCCCTGGTCCGATGCCCTGACACAGGTGCCCTGAAGTCCGCCTCCTGGGAGGAGGCACTCGCCGCCGTCGCCGATGGGCTTCGCCGGACCCGCGCCGACCACGGACCCGATGCCGTGGGGGTCTTCGGCGGCGGCGGCCTCACCAACGAGAAGGCGTACGCGCTCGGGAAGTTCGCCCGGGTCGTGCTCGGCACCTCGCAGATCGACTACAACGGCCGCTTCTGCATGTCGTCGGCGGCGGCCGCGCACCAGCGGGCGTTCGGGCTCGACAGGGGGCTGCCCTTCCCGCTGGAGGACGTCCCGCGCACCGGCTGCGTGATCCTCGTCGGCTCCAACCTGGCCGAGACCATGCCGCCGGCGCTGCGCTACCTGACCGAGCTGAAGGCGAACGGCGGGAAGCTGATCGTCATCGACCCGCGCCGCACCCGCACCGCCGAGCAGGCCGACCTCCACCTCGCGCCCCGCCCCGGCACCGACCTCGCGCTCGCGCTCGGCCTGCTCCATCTCGTGGTCGCCGAGGGCCGGGTGGACGAGGAGTTCGTCCGGGAGCGTACGGAGGGGTGGGAGGCGGCCCGGTCCGGGGCGATGGCGCACTGGCCCGAGCTGGTCGAGCGGATCACCGGCGTACCGGTGCCGCTGCTGCGGGACGCGATGCGGATGTTCTGCGACGCGGAGAGCGGGATGGTGCTCACCGCGCGCGGCCCGGAGCAGCAGTCGAAGGGCACGGACACCGTCGGCGCGTGGATCAACCTGTGCCTCGCGACCGGGCGGGCCGGGCGGCCGCTGAGCGGATACGGGTGCCTCACCGGCCAGGGCAACGGCCAGGGCGGCCGTGAGCACGGCCAGAAGGCGGACCAGCTGCCCGGCTACCGGAAACTGGACGACCCGGCGGCGCGGGCGCACGTGGCGGGCGTGTGGGGGGTGGACCCGGACTCGCTCCCGGGGCCCGGGCGCAGCGCGTACGAACTCCTGGACGCGCTGGGCGGCGACGTGAAGTCGCTGCTCCTCATGGGCTCCAACCCCGTGGTCTCGGCGCCGCGCGCCGCGCACATCGAGGGGCGGCTGCGCTCGCTGGACTTCCTGGCGGTCGCGGACGTGGTCCTGTCGGAGACGGCGGAGCTCGCGGACGTGGTGCTTCCGGTCACCCAGTGGGCGGAGGAGACGGGCACGACGACCAACCTGGAGGGGCGGGTGCTCCTGCGACAGCGGGCGATCACCCCGCCCGAGGGGGTCCGCACGGACCTGGAGGTCCTGCACGGGCTGGCGGCCCTCCTCGGCCGGGAGAAGGGCTTCCCGACGGACCCGGAGGAGGTCTTCGACGAACTCCGCCGCGCGTCGGCGGACGGCCCGGCCGACTACTCGGGCATCAGCTACCGCCGCCTCCGCGAGGAGAACGGCGTCTTCTGGCCGTGCCCCGAGGGCGCGGAGCAACACCCCGGAACCCCCCGGCTCTTCCTCGACCGGTTCTCGACGCCCAGCGGGCGGGCGCGGTTCGTGGCGGTCGTGCATCGGCCCGCCGCCGAGGAGACCGACGCCGAGTACCCGGTGGTGCTGACCACCGGGCGGGTCGTCGCGCAGTACCAGTCCGGGGCGCAGACGCGGCGCGTGGACGAGCTGAACGCCGCCGCGCCCGGGGCGTTCGTGGAGCTGCATCCGCGGCTCGCCGAGCGGATCGGGGTGGCCGAGGGCGAGCGGGTCGCCGTCGTGTCGCGCCGCGGCCGGGCGGTCGCGCCCGCGCGGATCACCACGACCATCCGACCGGACACGGTCTTCATGCCGTTCCACTGGCCCGGCGAGGGCCGCGCCAACACCCTCACCAACCCGGCGCTCGACCCCGTCTCGCGGATGCCCGAGTTCAAGACCTGCGCGGTCCGGGTCGAGCCCGCCAGTCCCCGCCCCTGATGAGCGGCCCGTACGGGGTGCCGGGCGCCGCGAAGTAGACCCAGGCGCGGACGGCCGTCCCGTCCGCGACCCGGACCACCTCGCGCTCGGCCCGCTCGTAGCCGGCCGGGAGTTCCACCTGGTCGAGCACGGCGAGGAGTTCGGCGTACGTGTCCGGCGCGGCGGTCACCAGGTCGCCCGCGACCAGGCCCTCGCCCGGGACGACGTAGGGGTAGCCGGGGCCGTCGTACAGCAGCGCCCCCGGCAGACGCGCCGGTTCCTCCCGGGCCGTGCGGCCGAGGAGGAAGCGGTCGTGGTTGTACTCGCCGGGCCGCAGCGTGCCGTAGACGAAGAAGGGCAGTCCGGTCATTCGCCGGCGGCGCCAGCGAACGGGGTCGACGTCGTCTCGGCCTCCAGCCACGCCAGGTACGCGGCCGAGGCCCGCACCACCGGAGTGGCGAGGACCTCGGGGGTCTCGTAGTCGTGGGCGGCCAGGAGGTGGGCCTCAAGCGCCTCGTAGCGCGCCTCCGTGGTCTTGAAGAGGACCTGCCACTCCTCCTCGGTCTCGATCGCGTTCCGCCAGTGGTAGACGGAGGTGACCGGTCCGGAGATCTGCGCGCAGGCGGCGAGGCGGGCCTCGACCGCGCCACGGGCGAGCTCCTGGGCCTTGGCCGGGCTGTCGGTGGTGGTGAGTACGGTGAGTGCGAGGGTCACGCGGCCCACCGTACTCACCCCCACCGCACCCCGCGCCCACGCCGCCGCACCCATCGCCCCGCCCGGCGCGCCCACGCCGCCGCACCCGTCGCCCCGCCCGCCGCGCCCGCCGCGCCCGTCCGCCGCTCACGCCGCCGCCGCGAACTGCGCCGCGTGCAGCTGGGCGTAGGCCCCGCCCGACGCCAACAGCTCCTCGTGCGTGCCCTGTTCGACGATCGAGCCGTTCTCCATCACCAGGATCACGTCCGCGTCCCGGATCGTGGAGAGCCGGTGCGCGATCACGAAGGACGTACGGCCCTCCCGGAGGGAGGACATGGCCCGCTGGATGAGCACCTCGGTACGGGTGTCGACGGAGCTCGTCGCCTCGTCCAGGACCAGGATCACCGGCTCGGACAGGAACGCCCGGGCGATCGTGATCAGCTGCTTCTCGCCCGCGCTGAGTCCGGCGCCGTCCTCGTCGAGGACCGTGTCGTAGCCGTCGGGGAGGGTCCGGATGAACCGGTCGGCATGCGTCGCCATCGCGGCCTCGACGATCCCTTCGCGCGAGACCCGCCCCGGAACGCCGTACGCGATGTTGTCGGCGATCGTCCCGCCGAAGAGCCAGGTGTCCTGGAGGACCATGCCGATCCCGGAGCGGAGTTCCTCGCGGGACATCGCCGCGATGTCGGTCCCGTCGAGGGTGATCCGGCCGCCGGTGACCTCGTAGAACCGCATCAGCAGATTCACCAGCGTCGTCTTGCCCGCGCCCGTCGGGCCGACGATCGCGACCGTCTGCCCCGGCTCCACCGTCAGCGACAGGTCCTCGACGAGCGGCTTCTCCGGCTCGTAGCGGAACGCCACCTTCTCGAACGAGACCCGGCCCTCGGTCCTGCGCGGAGACCCCGATGCGGCGGGCGCCGGAGACTCCTCCTCCGCGTCGAGGAGGTCGAAGACCCGCTCGGCGGAGGCGACCCCGGACTGGAGCAGGTTCGCCATGGCAGCGATCTGGTTGATCGGGCCGTTGAACTCGTACGAGTACTGGATGAACGCCTGCACGTCGCCGACGCTCAGCGTGCCGCTCGCCACCCGCAGCCCGCCGACGACCGCGATCAGGACGTAGTTGAGGTTCCCGACGAAGGTGAGGGCCGGCTGGATGAAGCCGGAGATGAACTGGGCCCGGAAGCTCGCCCCGTACAGCTCCTCGCCCAGCTCGTCGAAGCGCGCCACGGCCGCGTCCCGCCGCCCGAAGACGACGACCTCCGCGTGTCCGGTGATCATCTCCTCGACGTGGCTGTTGAGCCGGCCGGTGACCGCCCACTGCTTCACGAACTGCGGCTGGGCGCGCTTGCCGATCCGGGCCGCGACGAGCAGCGAGACGGGGACGGTCGCGAGGGCGACGAGGGCGAGCAGCGGCGAGATCCAGCACATCATCACCAGCACGCCGACGAGCGTGAGGAGCGCGCGGACCATCTGGCTGAAGGCCTGCTGGAGGGTCTGGACGATGTTGTCGATGTCGTTGGTGGTGCGGCTGAGGAGTTCGCCGCGCGGCTGCCCGTCGACGTAACCGAGCGGCAGCCGGGCCAGCTTGGCCTGCGCCTCTGCGCGCAGCCGGTGCCCGGCGCGCTGGACGACGGTCGTGGCGAGGCGCTGCTGGAGCCAGTTGAGCGCGGCGGAGCCGGCGACGGCCGCGAAGGCGAGGGCAAGCGTCTCGCCGACGGCCCGGAAGTCGACGCCGGCCGGGCTCGCGGCGCCGGAGATGACGAGGTCGGTGGCGCGGCCGAGGAGCAGCGGGCTGAGGACGGCGAGGGCGACGCTCGCGGCCGCGGCGGCGAGGACGCCGAGCAGCCGGGGGCGTTCGGGGGCCATGGTGCGCAGCAGCCGGAGGCCTGAGGCGCGGAACTGGAGGGAGCGTTCGAGGGACGGGGTACTGATCCCGGGGCCGCGCTGCTGCACGGCGGGGCCTCGGCGCTGCGGGGCGCTCCCGTGCTTCTGGCGCTGTGGGGCGCTCCCCTGCATCTGCGGTCGGTCGTCGCCGCTCATGCCGCTTCCTCCTCGGTGAGCTGGGAGAGGACGATCTCCCGGTAGGTGGGGTTGGTCCGCATGAGCTCCTCGTGGGTGCCGCTGCCGACGGCGCGGCCCTGGTCGAGGACGACGATCCGGTCGGCGTCGCGGATGGTGGAGACCCGCTGGGCGACGATGACGACGGTCGCGTCGGCGGTCTCCCGCTTCAGGGCCGCTCGGAGTACGGCGTCGGTGCGGTAGTCGAGCGCGGAGAAGGAGTCGTCGAAGAGGTAGACCCGGGGGCGGGCGACGAGGACGCGGGCGATGGCGAGCCGCTGGCGCTGGCCGCCGGAGAGGTTGGTGCCGCCCTGCGCGACCGGCGCGTCGAGCCCCTCGGGCAGGGCGCGTACGAAGTCGGCGGCCTGGGCGACCTCCAGGGCGTGCCACAGCTCGTCCTCGCTCGCGTCGGGCCGTCCGTACCGCAGGTTGCTCGCGACCGTGCCGGAGAAGAGGTACGGCTTCTGCGGGACGAGTCCGACGGTACGGGCGCGCAGCGCGGGGTCCATGGCGCGGACGTCGACGCCGCCGACCGTGACCCGGCCGCCGGTGGTGTCGAAGAGCCGGGCGGCGAGGCCGAGGAGGGTGGTCTTGCCGCTGCCGGTGGAGCCGATGACGGCGGTGGTGCGGCCGGGGAGGGCGGTGAGGCTGACGGCGCGCAGGACGGGTTCCTCGGCGCCGGGGTAGCTGAAGTCGGCGTCCCGGATGTCGAGCAGGCCGGGTCCGTGGAGGGTGTGGACGGGGGCGGCGGGGGTGGAGACGGAGGGCTCGGTGTCGAGGATCTCCTGGATGCGTTCGGCGCTGACCTCGGCGCGAGGCATGTGCATCAGCAGGAAGAGCACCATCATCACCGACATCATGATCTGGAGCAGATAGCCGAGGAACGCGATCAGCGAACCGGCCTGCAGGGCCCCGGACTCGATCCGGTGGGCGCCCGCCCAGATGATGGCGACGGTCGACAGCTCCCAGACGATCAGCACGATCGGGAACATCAGCGCCTGGAGCCGGCCGACCCGGGTGCCGACCGAGCGCAGCTCGTCGTTGGCCTCGCCGAAGCGCTCCTGTTCGTGGCGGTCGCGGACGAAGGCGCGGACGACCCGGATGCCGGTGATCTGCTCGCGCATCACCCGGTTGACCCGGTCGACCCGCTCCTGCGTGCCGCGGAAGAGCGGCCGCATGCGCAGGACGACGCTGCCGACGCCGCCGGCCATGAGCGGGACGAAGAGCAGGAGCAGCAGGGCGAGCGGGACGTCCTGGTCAAGGGCCATGACGATGCCGCCGACGGACAGCAGGGGCGCGGCGACCAGCATCGTCAGGACGAGGACGGCGAACGTCTGGACCTGCTGGACGTCGTTGGTGGTGCGGGTGATGAGGGAGGCGGTGCCGAAGCGGCCGATCTCCCGGGCGGAGAAGTCCTGAATCCGGCGGAAGGCGGCGGCGCGCACGTCGCGGGCGACGCCCATGGCGACCTTCGCGCCGAAGTAGACGGCGGCGGCCGCGGCAACGGCCTGGAGGAGGGTGACGGCGGCCATCTGGGCGCCGCCGGTGAGGACGTGGGCGGTGTCGCCGCGCAGCACGCCGTTGTCGATGACGTCGGCGTTGAGGGTGGGCAGGGTGAGGGAGGCGAGGGACTGGACGAGCTGGAGGAGGACGACCAAGGCCAGGGTCCGCCGGTAGGGCCGGAGCCGGCCGACGATGAGGCGCAGCAGCATGAGGTGACTCCCTCTCAGGCGGCGTAGGGGCGGACGGCCTTGGCGTCCCGGAGGGCGTGCGCCCACCAGGCGAGCTGGTCGAGCAGCGACTTGGCGGCGGCGTCGGGGCCGGTGGAGCCCTTGTGCCGGCCGTCCTCGTCGAAGTCCCCGTGCGCGTTGTGGAAGGAGACCGTGTCGCGGACGGTCACGGCGTGCATCTCGGCGAAGACCTGCCGCAGTTGCTCCACCGCCCGCAGGCCGCCGGACATGCCGCCGTACGAGACGAAGCCGACGGGCTTGGCCTGCCACTCGACGAAGTGCCAGTCGATGAGGGCCTTGAGGGAGGCGGGGAAGGAGTGGTTGTACTCGGGGGTGAGGACGACGAAGGCGTCGGCGGCGTCGAGGACCGGGGAGACCTTGGCCAGCTCGGCGCGGACGGCGGCGTCCGGGCGGTGGGAGAGGGCGGTGGGAAGCTCGACCTCGGCGAGGTCGACGAAGTCGACGGCGAAGTCGGCGTGCTCGGCGAGCCGACCGCGGAACCACTCGGCGAGCACGGGCGCGAACCGCCCTTCGCGGTTGCTGGCGACGATGACGGCGAGCTTGAGCGGCGTGGAGTCGGAGTTCGTACGCGTGTTGTTGTCCATGCCGAGGATCCTGATACCTCAAGTTTGATTGAGGTCAAGCGGTGATTTCCCGACCCTCCCCGGGGCCCGGCCGGCACGGACAACCCGCCTTGTACCAGCGGTCGTTCGGCTCCCTCCGGTAACATCGGGAGTCCGGGAACGGTGCAGGACGGGGGTCCGTGGCATGGTCGTGAAGTACGTCGTCTCACCGCACGGCCGTCGTGGCACCTACCCCACCATCACCTCCGCCCTGCGCGCCTTCTCCACCCTGCAGGGCGTGTCCCGTCGGCAGCGGTCGGCGGTCGTCGAGATCGCGCCCGGGCGGTACGAGGAGAGCCTCGTCGCCCGGGGCGACGTCCGGCTCGTCGCGGCCGAGGGACCGGGCTCCGTCGTGGTGAACCTGCTGCGCGGGACCGTTCTGGAGACGTACGGCTCGGTCCAGGTCGAGGGCCTCGTGCTGACCAGCCGGGACGTCGAGCACGACGTCGTCGCCTGCGTGCAGGGCACCCTCACGCTCGACCACGTCGAGGTCCGCACCCCGGGCGGCGCCGGCGCGCACGCGCGGCCGAACACCCATGTCACCCTGCGGGACAGCACCTTCCTGCACGGCCGGACGCTCTTCACCGCCTCCACCGGATCGGTCGAGCGGTGCCGGTTCACGGACGCCGCCGACAACGCGATCGCCGCGATCGAGGGCGCCCAGCTCTCCGTCCGGGGCAGCCGCATCGAGGGCAGCCGGATCCATGGCGTCCGGGTCTGCGACGCGCGCGCCGAGGTCGTCGGCTGCGAGCTGACCGGCACGGGGAACGCGGCCCTCATGGCCGACACCCGGGCGGAGCTCGCGGTGGCGGACTGCGTGATCACCGCCGTGCACGCGGAGGGGATCATGTTCGTCGAGCAGTCCCGCGGCTCCGTGGACCGTACGCGCGTCACCGACGCGGCCCACGGGGTGTGCGCGGCGAGCGGCGCCGCCCCGGTGGTGCGCGACTGCGTGTTCACCGCCTGCCGCGACACCGGCGTCAACGTGCAGACCGACGCCCGGGGCAGGTTCGAGAACTGCCGGGTCGTCGACGCCCGCAACATCGGGGTGTTCTCGACCAAGGGCGGTGCGCCCGAGGTCACCGGCTGCCACGTCTCGGGCGGCAACGTCGGCATCGCCGTCACCGAAGGCTCCCGGGGCCGTTTCGCCCGCGTCCAGGTCGAGGATCTGACGAACTCCGCGCTGCGGGTCTGGGACGGATCGAAGGGCGCCTTCGAGAACGTCCGGGTGGACCGCTGCACGCTGGGCCTGGACACCAAGGGCGACGGCGGTACGACGGCCGACCTCACCGACGTGGTGTTCCGCGACGTGGAGACCGCGGTGACCGCGCTCGGCCAGTCCAGGGTCACCCTCAGGGAGGTGACGGCGGAGCGCGCGGCGGTGGGCTTCTTCGCCGGCGAGGAGGCGCAGCTACGCGTGCACGACTGCACGGTCACGACGGCGAGCGTCGGTGGGGCCGCCGCGTCCGGCACGGCGAAGCTCTTCGCGAAGAACCTCACCGTGAACGGGTCGGAGGGAACCGGCCTGTCAGGGACCGAGTCCGGCTACCTGAACGTCGCGAACAGCGAGTTCACCGACTGCGCGACCGCGGGTGCCGTCTTCGCCGACGAGAGCTCCGGCCGCCTGGTGGACTGCTCCGTGAACGGGACAGAGGGGACCGCCGTGCTGGACAACGGCCGTGTCGAGCTCGTCTCCCTGCGCACGTCGCTGCCGGTCCTCCGCAAGACCGTCCGCACGGTCGAGAAGACGGCGCCGATCATCAAGGTCGAGGGCCCGTACATCGTCGGCTCCGTCTACAACAGCCAGCTCGCGTGGAACAACGACCAGGTCATCCAGCGCCAGTCGAACGAGGACGGTAGGGACACATGAACGAGCGAGAGAACGAAGAGAACGACCAGCGCTCCGAGGGGCCCGTGTTCCACGGCCCCGTCTCCCACAACCAGTTCGCCTGGGGCAACAGGACGGCCACCCAGAACCAGCAGAACAACGGCACGGGCGTCGCCCCGGGCCACGAGGCGCTCGCCGAGCGCGTCGCCGAGCTGCTCCGCGCCCTCCCCGCGCAGGGCCTCCCGGACCAGGACCGCGAGGACACGGAGACGGCGGCGGGCGAGGTCCTCGCCACGATCGCAGGGCCCGACCAGCCCGAGCCGGGCCGCCTGCGCATGGCGCTCGCCACGCTCAGGGGGGCCCTGACGCCGGTCGCGACCGGGGTCGCGGCGGGCGCGACGATCGGGGCGCAGGAGTGGGCCGTGACGGCGATCCAGGGTCTGGTCGTCTGACGGGAGCGGGCGCCAGACAGCAGCGGGGCCCGCCGCCCCGACCGCCGCCCACTCCACCACCCCGCCGGCCGTCGTCACCCGTTCGACACGGACCGTCAGCTGACTCTCCGTAACCCACTCCGACCTGCGCAAACACCCTCCGCGCAAGGCGACACACCGCACCGTACGGCGTAATTCTGACCCTCCATCAGCAGGCGCGGCGCGCTCGACGGCACTTATCTCGGTCCTAGGAGGCAGGTCCCGGGAAGTCCCTCCCGGCAGGACCGGGCCTCCCCGGCATGACCGCTCGCGCGTCCCGGAGGACCCCATGCGCACCACTGCCCGTCTGCTCACCGGTACCGCACTGGCGGCCGCCGCGATCGGCGCACTCGGCTCCCCCGCCGCGTACGCCGGGGACTACGAGTCCCTGGAGGTCTACCCCTCCTCCGCGAGCCCCGGCACCACCATCACCGTCAACACCCTCGCCTGCGGCAAGAACGGCCGCGGCGTCGGCGACGCGCAGTCCCTCGGCGCGGGGGACTTCCACCTGAACCCGAGCACGCACAAGGAGGTCGTGGTCGGCCAGTTCACGGTGCCGGAGCACACCAAGGCCGGTACGTACTGGATCAGTGTGGCCTGCGACAACGGCAGGACCGCCCGGGGCGAGCTCGTCGTCAAGCACAAGGACCGCCCGAGCGGCCATGTCCAGACCGGTGTCGGCGGCAGCGTCGGCCCCGACACCGCCCAGATCGCGGCGGGCGCGGCGGTGCTGGCCGCGGCTGCCGTCGGCGGTACGTGGCTCCTGCGGCGCCGGGCGAGCGGCGCGCAGGACGGCTAGACGTACCGCAGCGTCCTGCCCCCGCCGCGCGCCCGCAGACGGCCCGGCGGGGGCAGGGCCACACCCTCGTGGCCCACACCCTCACGTCGGAGGAACGCACCGTGAGCAGCAGGAGCAAGGGGTGGGGCATAGCCGCCGCCGCGTGCGTCGGCATCTGGCTCGTCCAGAACGGCTCGGAGCAGGTCACCCCGCCCGTACCGTCCGCCGCGCAGGCGTTCGCCGCCGGTCCGAACGCGCACACCACGGCCGCCGCCGACCCGCTGCCGCCGTCCGCGCCCGTACGGCTCCGCGTCCCCGAGATCGACGTCGACACGCCCATGATGCGGCTCGGCCTGGACCGGGACGGCGCTCTCGACGTACCGCCCGCGGACGACCGCAACCTGGCCGGCTGGTACGAGGGCGGCACCTCGCCCGGCGCCGAGGGCACCGCGATCGTCGCCGGCCATGTCGACAACGCGCGGGGCCCGGCCGTCTTCTACGCCCTCGGCGCGCTGAAGAAGGGCAACCGCGTCGAGGTGGACCGGCAGGACGGCCGGACGGCCGTGTTCACGATCGACGCCGTCGAGGTGTACGAGAACAAGGACTTCCCGGACGACAAGGTCTACGGGGAGACCGCGGGCCGGGCCGAGATCCGGGTCATCACCTGCGGCGGAGGCTTCTCCAAGAAGTCCGGCTACCAGGGGAACGTGGTCGCCTTCGGCCACCTCATCGGCGTGCGATAGCTGTGCCGAGACGCTCCTACGCCCACTGGTCGAAGGCGAGCTTCGCGACGAGCGAGAAGACGACGACCAGCAGCACGCCCCGGACGAACTCGGCGCCCTTGCTCAGCGCCATCCGCGCCCCGATCATCCCGCCGGCCAGGTTGAAGACCGCCATGACCGCCGCCAGCTGCCAGAGCACGCTGCCCTGGTACGCGAACATCGCGAGCGCCCCCGCGTTGGTGCAGACGTTGACGATCTTGGCGGTGGCGGAGGCGGTCACCAGGTCGAGGTGGAGCACGGCGGTGAGCGCGAGGACCAGGAACGTGCCGGTGCCCGGCCCGAACAGGCCGTCGTAGAAGCCGATCCCGCCACCGACGATCACGATCGCGGTGACGATCCGCGCCCGGCCGACGGGCGGCTTCTCGCCCTCCTTCTGGGTGCCGAAGGACGGCCGCAGCATCACGAACGCGGCGACGCCGACGAGCACCACCATGATCACCGGACGCAGCACGTCGCTGCTGATCCCGGCCGCGAAGAACGCGCCGCCCATGGACCCGGCGAGGGCCGCGAGCCCGATCCGTACCGCCGTCTTCACCTGCACGGGCGCCGTCGCCTTGCGTACGAAGGTGATGGCGGCCCCGGTCGTGCCGACGATCGCGACGGCCTTGTTGGTGCCGAGGATCTGCGGGGCCGGGACGTGCGGAACTCCGAGCAGCAGCGCCGGCAGCAGCAGGAGGCCGCCTCCCCCGACCACGGCGTCGATCCAGCCCGCCACGAGAGCGGCGACGCAGAGGAGCACGAGAGTGGTCAGGGATATGTCAGGCATGATCGCGAGCCTAGGGAGGAGATGGGTGTGCCGTCCATCAATCCCTGGAGAGTTGAGCTACGTCTGAGGTTGTGCCGACCGGCGCCCGGTCGGGCGCGGGCGGCGCGGCCGGGTCGACGGCGACCGTGAGGAAGGTCGCGGCGAGCGCGCCGACCGCCAGGAGCCCGGCGGCGAGCTGTCTGCGGGCGCGGTCGGTGGGGTGGACGGTACGGGCGCGGTGCTTACTCATGGCTGAAGTCCTCGGAGTGGATGCGACGGGCCGGCACCCCGGCCCGTACGAGCGATTCGGTGGCGGCCCTGGACATGGCGGGCGGGCCGCAGAGGTAGACGTCGTGGCCGGCGAGGCCGGGCACCAGGTCGCGCAGGGCCTGCGGGGCGAGCGGGTCGAAGGAGGCGTCGGACGGCCCGAGGAGGTAGTGGAGGGCGGCCTGCCGTTCGTGCGCGATGCGCTCCAGCTCCTCGCGCAGCACGAGCCCGTCCGCGTCGGAGGCCCGGTACAGCAGCGTCACGTCGCCGGGGCCGCCGGGCAGCGTCTCGAAGAGCGCCCGCAGCGGGGTGATCCCCACGCCCCCGGCGAGCAGCAGGACCTTGCGGCGGGTGCGCCGGTGCGCGGTGAGCGCGCCGAAGGGTCCGGTGGCGAGGACCCGCGTGCCGGGGCGCAGGCGCCTGATCCGGCGGGTGTGGTCGCCCAGCGCCTTGACGGTGATCCGCAGGGTGTCGTCTCGTACGGGAGCGGAGAGCGAGAACGGCAGCGCGGTCCGCCAGAGCCTGCGGGTCAGGAACCGCCAGCGGAAGAACTGCCCGGGTTCGGCGCGCAGCAGCTCCAGGCCGGTGCCCTTGATGGTCACCGAGACGACGCCCGGGGCCTCGTCGCGGACCTCGGTCACCCGGAGGGAGTGGCGCAGGGCCTGCCGGACGGGGACGACGATCCGGTACCAGACGAGGAGGACGGCGACGGTCGCGTGCGCCATGGACCAGGCCCACAGCGCGAGGACGCTGCCGGTGAGGTCGGGTCCGGCGAGCTGGTGCACGAAGCCGAGGGCGGCGGCGAGGTGGCTGAGCAGGTGCAGCGCCCGCCACGTCTCGTGCCGCAGCCGCCGCCGGGCGGCCCGCGCGGACGTGACGCCGACGGCGACGAAGAGCGCGGTCCCGGCGGTGGCGGCGGCGAGCGCGGGGTAGGCGAGCAGGCCTCCGGCGGCGGTGACGAGGTCGGTACGGGTGTGCACGGCGTACCCGCAGAGCGCGAGCACGGCGTGCGCGCCGATGAGCCCGAGCACGTACCGCCCGCCGACCGCGTGCCACCGGGCGAGCCGGTCGGCCCCGACTCCGTGCTCGACGGCGGGCACGCGCGCCATCAGGAACAGCATGACGAGCACGCCGTACCCGGCGAGCAGCCCGGTGAGGTGGGCCCCGGCGGCGAAGAAGGAGTCGAGCCGGGCGGAGGGCTGGGCCTGGACGCCCCAGAGGAGAGCGACGGCCCCGGCTCCGCCGAGGATGGCGTTACGGAGACGGTCGGGGGCGAGCCGCGGGGTTGTGGGCATTCGTTCCGCAGGGCGGAACGGGTGGGCACGACCCCCACCGGGCCGCACCCGGCCCCGCTCCTGCACAGCGGCACCGGCACGCTGCGCGAGATACGCGGCGAGCGCCGGATGCCTGGGTTCCTGAACCTCGGTCGTCACGAGAGCCGACACTAGGGGCCCCGAGGTATACGAAACCGCAGCTCAGCCCCTCCCCCGCGATCCTTAAGGCCCCCTTGAGGAGCGCCTCACCACGGGTTAACCCTCACACCGAACGACCCCCGCCGCGGAGATCAGCGTTCCGCAGGAGAAACAATCGGGATCCCCCCGGGTAACACCCCGCCCGCACGCTTCGACACATGAGTACACGGATCGTGGTGGTCGGCGGCGGAACGGCGGGCGTCCGGCTCGCCCAGCGGCTGCCCGTCACCCTCCTCGGCGAGGAGCCGCACGCGCCGTACAACAGGGTGCTGCTCGCGGACGTCCTCGCCGGGCGGTACGCGCCCGAGGTGATCGCGCTGCCCGCCCCCCAGGAGCCGGCGCGGCGCGGGGTGCGGGTGGTGCGGATCGACCGGGCGGCCCGCAGCGTGGAGTGCGAGGACGGGACGGCCGTCGGCTACGACCGGCTGGTCCTTGCGACCGGCTCCAACCCGGTCCTTCCGCCCCTGCGCGGCCTCCGGGGCTCCCGGCTGCCGTCGGGCGTGCACCCCTTCCGTACCCTCGACGACTGCCTGGAGCTGCGCGCCCTCGTGCGCCCCGGCGTCCGCGCGGTGGTCATCGGCGGCGGCCTGCTCGGCGTCTCCGCGGCCCGGGCGCTCGCCGCGCTCGGCGCGGAGGTGGTCCTGACCCAGCAGGGCGAGCGCCTGATGGAGCGCCAACTCGACGCCCAGGCATCGGCGTTGCTCCGCGAGCACGTGAAGTCCCTCGGCGTCGAGGTGCACACCGAGTGCCGGGTCAGCGGGCTGCGGCAGGAGGGCGGCGCGGTGACGGCCGTCGAGCTGGCCGACGGTTTCGTGCTCGACGCGCAGGTCGTCGTCCTCGCGTGCGGGGTCAGGCCGCGCATCGGGCTCGCCCGGGACGCCGGCCTGGACGTCCGTACCGGCATCGTCGTCGACGACGAGCTGCGGACCTCCGACCCGTACATCCACGCCGTCGGCGACTGCGCCGAACACGCAGGCCGCGTCTACGGCCTGGCGGGCCCGGCCCTGGAACAGGCGGACGCACTCGCGGACGTCCTCCTGTCGCGGGCTCCGCACCCCGCCTACACCGGCACCCGCGCCCTCACCCGGCTCACGCTCGGCGGGCCCGTGGGGCTCGACCTCGCCGCGTTCGGCGAGGCCACCCCGCTCCCCGGGGACGACGTCGTCCAGCTGACCGACGCCACCCGGCGCGCCTACCGCAAGGTCGTCGTCCGCGGCGACCGGCTCGTCGGCGGCGTGCTGCTCGGCGATCTCGCCGCCGTCGGCACGCTCGCCCGGGCCTGGGAGGGCGACGAAGCCCTGCCCGACGCCCCCCTGCTTCATCTGCTCACCCATGACGGAGGCTCCTGAGATGGCGACCACGCCCCTGCACACCCCCACCGTGCCCACCATCGTCCTGGTCGGCCACGGCATGGTCGGCCAGCGGTTCCTGGAGGCGCTCGCCGACCGGGGCGTCACCGAGCGGGCCCGGGTCGTCGTGCTCTGCGAGGAGCCGCGACCCGCCTACGACCGCGTCCAGTTGACCTCGTACTTCAGCGGGAAGACCCCCGACGACCTGTCCATGGTCGAGGACGGCTTCATGGCGAGGCACGGCATCGAGCTGTACGTCGGCGACCCGGCGGAGTCCGTCGACCGCGCGGCCCGTACGGTCACCGCCCGCTCCGGGCAGGTCTTCGCGTACGACACGCTGGTCCTGGCCACCGGTTCGTACCCCTTCGTGCCGCCGGTCCCCGGCAAGGACGCGCGGGGCTGTTTCGTGTACCGGACGATCGAGGACCTGCTCGCGATCGAGGAGTACGCCAAGACCGCGACGACCGGCGCCGTGGTCGGCGGCGGGCTGCTCGGCCTGGAGGCGGCCGGCGCGCTCAAGGGGCTCGGACTCGACACGCACGTCGTGGAGTTCGCGCCCCGGCTGATGCCGGTGCAGGTGGACGAGGGCGGCGGCGCGGCGCTGTTGCGCACGATCGAGCGGATGGGCCTGACCGTCCACACCGGCATCGGTACGCAGGAGGTGGTGACGGAGGACGGCTCGGTCACCGGGATGCGGCTCTCGGACGGCTCCGAACTGGCTACGGACATGGTGGTGTTCTCGGCGGGCGTACGGCCCCGGGACCAGCTGGCGCGCGACTGCGGCCTGACGGTCGGCGAGCGCGGCGGCATCGCCGTGGACGAGTCGTGCCGGACGTCCGACGCGGCGGTGTACGCGATCGGCGAGTGCGCGCTGGCGGCCGACGGCCGGGTGTACGGCCTGGTGGCGCCGGGGTACGAGATGGCGCTGACGGTGGCGGCGAGGATCGCCGACGCGGCGGAGGAGAAGTCCTTCACCGGTGCCGACATGTCGACCAAGCTGAAGCTGCTCGGCGTGGACGTGGCCTCGTTCGGCGACGCGCACGGCACGGCCGAGGGCTGCCTCGACGTCGTCTACTCCGACTCCCGCTCGGGCGTGTACAAGAAGCTCGTGGTCGACGGAGAGGGCGTCCTCCTCGGCGGTGTCCTGGTCGGCGACGCCGACTCGTACGGGATGCTGCGGCCGCTCACCGGCTCCGTCCCGCCCGTCTCCCCCGAGCAGCTCGTCCTCCCGGCGGGCGCGGGGGCGCCGGTCGCGCTCGGCCCGTCCGCGCTGCCGGACGACGCGGTCATCTGCTCCTGCCACAACGTCACCAAGCACGCGATCACCCAGTGCGCGACGCTGCCGGAGGTGAAGAAGTGCACCAAGGCGGGTACGGGCTGCGGCAGTTGCGTGAAGCTCATCGGGCAGCTACTGCCCGAGCCGGCCGACAAGGGGCTCTGCGGCTGCTTCTCGTACACCCGCGGTGAGCTGTACGAGGTCACCCGTACGCTGCGGCTCACCTCCTTCGCCGAGCTGCTCGACTCGCACGGCCGACCGGAGGCGCGCGGCGGCGAGGGCTGCGAGGTCTGCAAGCCGACGGTAGCCTCGATCCTGGCGAGCCTCAACAATGGGTACATCCTCGACGGCGAGCAGGCCTCCCTCCAGGACACCAACGACCACTTCCTCGCCAACATCCAGCGCAACGGCTCGTACTCGGTGGTCCCCCGCATCCCGGGCGGCGAGGTCACCCCGGAGAAGCTGATCGTGATCGGCGAGGTGGCCCGCGACTTCGGGCTCTACACCAAGATCACGGGCGGTCAGCGGATCGACATGTTCGGCGCCCGCGTCGAGCAGCTGCCCGCGATCTGGACCCGGCTCGTCGACGCGGGCTTCGAGTCGGGGCACGCGTACGGCAAGTCGCTGCGCACGGTGAAGTCCTGTGTGGGGCAGACCTGGTGCCGCTACGGCGTCCAGGACTCGGTGAAGATGGCGATCCAGCTGGAGCTGCGCTACCGGGGCCTGCGCTCCCCGCACAAGCTCAAGTCGGCGGTCTCCGGCTGCGCGCGGGAGTGCGCGGAGGCGCAGTCGAAGGACTTCGGCGTCATCGCGACCGCCAACGGCTGGAACCTGTACGTGGGCGGCAACGGCGGCGCGACCCCGCGCCACGCGGACCTGCTTGCACAGGACCTGTCGGACGCCGAACTCGTCCGGTTGATCGACCGGTTCCTGATGTTCTACATCCGTACCGCCGACCGCCTTGAGCGCACCTCGGTGTGGCTGGAGCGGCTCGACGGCGGCCTCGACCACCTGCGGGACGTGGTCGTGCGCGACTCGCTGGGGCTCTGCGACGAACTGGAGGCCCTGATGGCGGCCCATGTCGCGGACTACCAGGACGAGTGGGCTGCGACCCTGGACGACCCGGAGCGGCTGCGCCGCTTCGTCTCCTTCGTGAACGCGCCGGAGGCACCGGACCCGTCGGTGCGGTTCGTGCCGGAGCGCGACCAGATCAAGCCGGACCTGACGGTCCTCACCATCGGAACTCTGGAAGGGGTCTGAAGCCCGATGCACCTCGAACGACCGACGCACCTCGAACTCTCCCACGACATCGAGGCCGACGCCTGGACGCCGGTCTGCGAGACCTCCCGGCTGACGCCGGGCCGGGGCGTGGCCGCGCTGCTCCCCGACGGCCGGCAGGCGGCGCTCTTCCTGGACCGGGCGGGGCGGGCGTACGCGATCGACAACCGCGACCCGTTCACCGGGGCGCAGGTGCTGTCCCGGGGGCTGCTCGGCTCGGCGGGCGGCCGGACGTTCGTGGCCTCGCCGCTGCTCAAGCAGCGGTTCGACCTGGAGACGGGGAGGTGCCTGGACGACGAGAGCGTGTCGGTGGCGGTGTTTCCGGTACGGGCGTCGTAAGTCGCTTTACTGAGCGCCTTACTTGACTGACCGTTCCAGATAAACCTAGAGTCAACGCGTGGCCAGGACCAAGGAATTCGATCCCGACGCCGCGCTCCAGTCGGCCCTCGAGCTGTTCTGGGCGCGCGGCTACGAGGCGACGACGATGGCGGATCTCGTCGAGCACCTCGGGATCGGCCGCGCCAGCATCTACGCCACCTTCGGCAACAAGCACGCCCTCTACATGAAGGCGCTGGACCGCTACCTCCAGTCGTGCGAGCCGGTGATGCTGGAGGAGCTGTCCGCGCCGGGGCCCGCGCTCCCGGCGGTACGGAGCGTGATCAGACGGTTCGCCGCGGAGGCGGGGGCCGAAGCGACACGCCTGAGCGGGTGTTTCGTCACCAACTCGGCGGCCGAACTGGGGCCGCACGACGTGCCGGTGGCGCGCCGGGTGGAGCTGAGCTGGGAGCAGATCGAGACCCTGCTGCACTCCTCGCTGGTCCGCGCCCGCGCCCAGGGCGAACTGCCGGCCGACCGCGATCCGCAGGCGCTCGCCCGGATGCTCCTCGTCCTGGCGCAGGGCCTGCGGGTGGTCGGCAAGGCGTCGAGCGACCCGGCCAGGGTCCACGACGCGGCGGAGCAGGCCCTGACACTGCTCGACTGAGATTCCGAGCTTCGGACAAGGGCGCCTCACGGCGCCTCTTTCTCGGGCCCTCATATTGGAACGCACGGTCAAGAACGCACGCTGAAGAAGACTCTAGGGAGTTGGCATCGCCATGTCCGCACGCTTCACCGACAAGCGCGTCCTCGTCACCGGCGCCGGCACCGGCCTCGGGCGGGCCATCGCGCTCGCCTTCGCGGCCGAGGGCGCGAAGGTCGTCGTCTCCGGCCGCAGCGAGGCCCCCCTCGCCGAGACGGTGTCCCTGATCGAGGCCGCCGGCGGCACCGCGGCCGCCGTCACCGCCGACGTGTCCCGCGCCGAGGACACCCGCCACCTGGTCCGGGAGACCGTCGGGATATTCGGCGGCCTCGATGTCGCCGTGAACAACGCCGGGATCTTCCGGGGCGGCGCGTCCGCCGCCGACTTCCCCCTGGAGGACTGGCAGACGCTGCTCGACATCAACGTCACGGGCGTCCTGCACTCCCTCCAGGCCGAGATCGCCCACATGCGGGCCCACGGCGGCGGCGCCATCGTCAACATCTCCTCCAACCTCGGCCCGCACGTGCGCTTCCCGGGCCTCTTCGGCTACCAGGTCTCCAAGGCCGCGGTCTCCGCGATGACCCGCGCCGCCGCGCTCGACCACGTCGCCGAAGGGGTCCGGATCAACGCGGTCAGCCCGGGCGCCTCGGACTCGACGATGTCGCTGCGACCGGGCGAGACGGAGGCCGAGCGGGCGGTACGGATGAAGGCCGAGTCGCCGCTCGGCCGGATCTCGGCGGCCTCGGAGGTCGCGGCGGCGGTGCTGTACCTGTCCTCGGAGGACGCCGGTTCGGTCGTCGGCGCGGATCTCGTGATCGACGGGGGCGTTTCGGCCTGAGGCGCCCGCCCGTAGGCTGTGCGGTCCTACTCCGGAGTAAGAACGAGGGGGTCCGCATGGCCACGCCCGGCAGTTCCGGCAGGTCCGACAGTTCCGCCAAGCCCGGCAGTTCCGTCCCGCCCGGCTGGAACACCGCACGCATCCCGGACCAGGGCGGCCGCACGGCCGTCGTCACCGGCGCCAACAGCGGCATCGGTCTGGTCACCGCCCGCGAACTCGCCCGGAAGGGCGCCCGGGTGGTGCTCGCCTGCCGCAGCGAGGCCCGGGGCACGGCGGCCGTCGAGGCGGTGCGCCGCGAGATACCGGGCGCGGAGGTGGAGTTCCGCCCGCTGGACCTGGCCGACCTGTCCTCCGTACGGGAGTTCACGGCCTCGTTCCCGTACGAGCGGCTCGATCTGCTCGTCAACAACGCGGGCGTGATGGCGCTGCCGTACGGGCGGACGGCGGACGGCTTCGAGACCCAGTTCGGCGTCAACCACCTCGGCCACTTCGCCCTCACAGGCCTGCTGCTGCCCCGGCTGCTCGCCGCCCCGGCCGCTCGTGTCGTCACCGTCTCCAGCGGCCTGCACGCCCTGTCGAAGCTGGACATGGGGGACCTCAACAGCGAGCGGAAGTACCGGCGTTGGATCGCGTACGGCCGCTCGAAGACGGCGAACCTGCTCTTCGTGCACGAGCTGGCGCGGCGGCTGAGGGCGGCGGGCGCGGGGATCGTGGCGGCGGCCGCCCACCCCGGGTACGCGGCGACCAACCTGCAGTCGGCGGCGGCACGGATGGAGGGCCGTACGGGCGCCGAGCGGATCGTGGCACTCGGGAACAGGGTCTTCGCCCAGCCGGCCGAGGCCGGGGCGCTGCCGACGCTCTACGCGGCGACGGCGACGGGCGTGGCAGCCGACTCGTTCACCGGCCCGTCGTTCCTGATGTGGCGGGGCGCGCCGGGGTCCTCGTGGCGGGCGCGCTGGACGCTGGACGACGTCGCCGGCGAACGGCTCTGGGTGGCCTCCGAGCAGCTCACCGGCGTGACGTACGAGTCCCTGCGGCGGTGATCAGCCCTGGATCTCGGCCGGGTCCATCCACATGACCTCCCAGTGGTGGCCGTCGGGGTCCGAGAACGAGCGGCCGTACATCGAGCCGAAGTCGAGGGGCTCCTTCGCCGCCGTGCCACCGGCGGCGAGGGCGCCGTCCGCGAGCTCGTCGACCTTGGCGCGGCTCACGGCGCTCAGCGTGAGGAGGACCTCGGTCGACTTCGTCGCGTCCACGAGCTCCTTGCCGGGCTTCGTGAACTCCTTGAACTTCGGCTCGGTCAGCAGCATCGCGAAGATCGTGTCGCTGATGACGAGACAGGCGGTCGTGTCGTCGCTGAACTGCGGGTTGAAGGAGTAGCCGAGCTTGCCCCAGAAGGCCTTGGAGGTCTCCAGGTCCTTCACCGGCAGGTTGACGAAGATCATCTGAGTCATGACGCGTACTCTCCTGTGCTCCTGTTGTCCGTGCTGTTTCGAGGGGTAGACGGCGGGCGGCGACGGAACTCATCGGCGCGCGGGAAGTTTTTTCGGGGCGGCGCTGGCTGGCTTCGGGGTATGGGCCCGACAGGCAGGAAGATCACCGAACGATTGTCGGACGAGGCCCTGCCCGGCGCCACCGGGCGCCACCGCCCCGGGGACGTAACCACCCCTTCCGCCACGTTCCCACCCCGTTCCCACCCCGCCCGCACCCCTTCCCTCGCCGACCTTCTGCCCGACGCTTCCCCTTCATCGCTTGTTGCTGCACCGTCAACTCCGTACCAACTCCGTACTCCTAGGTTCCGAAAGCGCGCGACCCCGCCGCCGACCGGTGCGGCGGGTTCACACACACCACCCCTCTGGAGTGAGACGTGGAGCGACGCAGTTTCCTGCGCGGAGCGGTCATCGGCACGTCGGCAGCCGCCTTCGGCGGCACCCTGATGCGCGGGGCGGCCTACGCGGCCCCCGCCCAGCCCGGCGCCGGCCCCTACGGGGCTCTCGGCGCGGCCGACGCCAACGGCATCCTGCTGCCGAGCGGATTCAGCAGCCGGGTCATCGCCCGGTCGGGACAGACCGTCCCCGGCACCTCGTACACCTGGCACAACGCCCCCGACGGCGGCGCCTGCTTCGTCGACGGATCCGGCTGGATCTATGTCTCCAACTCGGAGATCAACCCTGGCGGCGGCGCGAGCGCCGTCAAGTTCAGCTCGACCGGCGCTGTCACCGGCGCGTACCGCATCCTCTCCAACACCCGCACCAACTGCGCGGGCGGCAAGACCCCGTGGAACACCTGGCTCTCCTGCGAGGAGGTCAGCCTCGGCTACGTCTACGAGACCGACCCCTACGGGGTGAACGCGGCCGTCCGCCGCGCCGCGATGGGCCGCTTCAAGCACGAGGCCGCCGCCGCCGACCCCGTCCGCAAGGTGATCTACCTGACCGAGGACGAGACCAGCGGCTGCTTCTACCGCTTCATCCCGACCACCTGGGGCAACCTCACCGCCGGCACGCTCCAGGTCCTGGTGGCCGGCAGCGCCACCTCCGGCTCCTTCACCTGGCAGAACGTCCCCGACCCGGACGGCTCGCCGACCGCGACCCGCAGCCAGGTCTCCGGCTCGAAGAAGTTCAACGGCGGCGAGGGCTGCCACTACGCCAACGACACCGTCTGGTTCACCACCAAGGGCGACAACCGCCTCTGGCAGCTCAACCTCGCCACCAGCACCTACGAGCTCGCCTACGACGACTCGCTCGTCTCCGGCGGCGGCGCCCCGCTGACGGGTGTCGACAACGTCACCGGCTCCTCCTCCGGCGACCTCTTCATCGCCGAGGACGGCGGCAACATGGAGGTCTGCGTCATCACTCCGGACGACGTCGTGGCTCCGTTCCTGCGGATCAGCGGCCAGTCCGGTTCGGAGATCACCGGACCGGCCTTCTCGCCCGACGGCAAGCGGCTGTACTTCTCCAGCCAGCGTGGCACCAGCGGCAGTTCCTCGGGCGGTATCACCTACGAGGTGACCGGCCCGTTCCGGGCGTAGAGACGCTCCGCGGGGGCCGTCGCCGAGACGGTCCCCGCGACCCCCCTCTTCCGCCCGCCGCCGCCCAGCAGGGCGGCGCCCAGGGGCGTGAGGGTGTGCAGGACCGCGTTGCCGTGCCGCAGCGTCGCGACGAGCCCCGCCTCGCGCAGGACGCCCGCGTGCTGGCTGGCCGAGGCGAGCGAGACCCCCGCCCTGCGGGCGAGTTCGCTGGTGGTGCCGCCGTCACCGATCGCGTGCAGGACCGCCGAGCGCGTGTTGCCGACCAGCTTGGCCAGCGAGGGGCCGCCCGGCGCGTGCACCGTCGGCGCCTCGCAGTGCGTCGTCGGGTAGACGAGCACCGGAGGCAGCGAGGGGTCGCGCAGGACGACCGGCGTGCCCCGGCAGAAGTACGAGGGCTGGAGCAGCAGCCCCCTGCCGTCGAGGTGCACGTCGCGGGCGACCGGGTAGTCGGCCTCGAGGACGGGCGCGCGCCAGCGGAACATCGGCGGCAGCGAGGCGAGGAGTTCGTCCGCGCCGCCGTCGAGCAGGGCCCGGCCGCGCACCGCCCGGTCGGCCTCGACCCGGGCGCGGATCTGCGGCCAGTACGGCTCGATCGCCGCCCGGTGGTAGCTGCGCAGGGCCCCGAGGAGCCGGCCGAACGGTTCTGCGCCGCCCTCGGCGAGGGCGCGCAGCGAGTGCGGCACGGTCCTGCCCCCTGGCCGGTCGGCGCCGAGGAGGGCGAGCTCGGTGAGGAGCCGGTCCCCCGCGGTCGCGCGGATCGCCTGGAGGCCCTCTTCGAGGCCCTGGAGGCCCTCGGGAGGGGTCAGGAAGTCGGGAAAGTAACCGCGGCTGGGAACGAGCGCGGCAAGCAGCCGGGTCTCCCCGTTGAGCCGGGGCCGGGTCTGGGAACGCCATTCTCCGTAGACGACCGATCCGCGCCGGTCTCTAAGCCGATGAAAGCTGAGAATCGTTTCCCACAGAACGTCGGGCCGGGCCGCCATCCGTACGCCCGCCATGTCGCTTGCGGTGAAATGAATCCGCAGCATTGAACCCCCACCTGTGCACTCGCAACCACCCCCGTCGAAGAGTATGCACATCATCACAGGACGTTACCAGGGTGTTTCAGCCACACTTGAAAAGCATCGCGGGGACCCAGGGCAAACGGAAAAGCTGTGGGTGTCGGGCAGGAAACCTTCAGGACCGAGGTGGCGTGGCGAAGACCGTGGGGGGCTTCACGCGTCCGGCGGCGGTCGGCGAGGGTTGCGGCTCACCTGCCCGGCATGGGTAATGGGCGCGGCCACCGGGTGGGGATCCGGGGGCCGCGCCCGCCCTGTTGTTTGCGGGACGAATCGTGGAAAGTTCAATACGGAATGTTCAAAGACCAATAATTCAATCAGGCTCGATTGAACACAAACTCACATCCGGCGAACATCGCGGGGCGGACGAAGTACGACGGGGCGGACACCTCCGCACAAGGTGTCCGCCCCGTCTCTCTTGCAGGCCGGAGCCGCCGCCCATCGGTTTGAGGGTCGGGGACGAACGGCGGCTCCGGCGGTCTTTGCTACTGAATGCCCGGTCAGCGGGGCTTCAGCAGAACGGCTCAGCGGCTGTCGGAGCCCTTCGACTCCGCCGCCGCGCGGCCGGCCTCCAGGCGCGCCACCGGGATCCGGAAGGGCGAGCAGGAGACGTAGTCGAGGCCCACCTCGTGGAAGAAGTGCACCGACTCCGGGTCGCCGCCGTGCTCGCCGCAGACGCCGAGCTTGATGTCCGGGCGGGTGGCCCGGCCGGCCTCGACGGCGCTGCGGACCAGCGCGCCGACGCCGTCCTTGTCGATGGTCTCGAACGGCGAGACTCCGAAGATGCCCTTCTCCAGGTACGCGGTGAAGAAGCTGGCCTCCACGTCGTCCCGGGAGAAGCCCCACACTGTCTGGGTGAGGTCGTTGGTGCCGAAGGAGAAGAACTCGGCGGCCTCGGCGATCTGACCGGCGGTCACGGCGGCGCGCGGCAGCTCGATCATGGTGCCGAGCGCGAGCTTCAGGTCCACGCCGGTCTTCGCCCGGACCTCGGCGATGACCTGCTCGGCCTCGTCGCGGACGATCTCCAGCTCCTGGACGGTGCCGACGAGCGGGATCATGATCTCGGCGCGCGGGTCGCCCTTGGCGTCGATGCGCTGCGCGGCGGCCTCGGCGATCGCGCGGACCTGCATAGTGAACAGGCCGGGGATGACCAGGCCGAGCCGGACGCCGCGCAGACCCAGCATCGGGTTCTGCTCGTGCAGCCGGTGGACGGCCTGGAGCAGGCGCAGCTCGTTCTCGTGCGGCTCCTTGCGGGCCTCGGCGAGGGCGACGCGCACCGAGAGCTCGGTGATGTCGGGCAGGAACTCGTGCAGCGGCGGGTCGAGCAGCCGGACCGTGACGGGCAGCCCGTCCATGGCCTCGAAGAGCTCGACGAAGTCCTTCTTCTGCAGCGGGAGCAGGGCCTCCAGGGCCTCCGTCCGCTCCTCGTCGGTGTCGGCGAGGATCAGCTTCTCGACCATCTCGCGGCGCTCGCCGAGGAACATGTGCTCGGTGCGGCACAGGCCGATGCCCTGGGCGCCGAAGCGGCGGGCGCGCAGCGCGTCCTCGGCGTTGTCGGCGTTGGCGCGGACGCGCAGCCGGCGGACGCGGTCGGCGTAGGCCATGATCCGGTGGACGGCCTGCACCAGCTCGTCGGCGTCGTCGGCGCCGGCGTGCATCCGGCCCTCGAAGTACTCGACGACCGGGGACGGTACGACGGGTACCTCACCGAGGTACACCTTGCCGGTGGAGCCGTCGATGGAGACGACGTCGCCCTCCTCGACGACCTGGCCCGACGCGGTGGTCATCCGGCGGCGCTTGGTGTCGACCTCGAGCTCCTCGGCGCCGCAGACACAGGTCTTGCCCATGCCGCGGGCGACGACGGCGGCGTGCGAGGTCTTGCCGCCGCGCGAGGTCAGGATTCCCTCGGAGGCGATCATGCCGTCCAGGTCGTCCGGGTTGGTCTCGCGGCGGATCAGGATGACCTTCTCGCCGGAGCGGGACCACTTGACGGCCGTGTACGAGTCGAAGACGGCCTTGCCGACGGCCGCGCCCGGGGAGGCGGCGATGCCGCGCCCGATCTGCTCGACCTTGGCGTTCTCGTCGAACTTGGGGAACATCAGCTGCGCGAGCTGGGCGCCGTTGACGCGCTGGAGCGCCTCGGCCTCGTCGATCAGGCCCTGGTCGACGAGCTGGGTCGCGATCCGGAAGGCGGCACCGGCGGTGCGCTTGCCGACGCGGGTCTGCAGCATCCACAGCTGGCCGCGCTCGATCGTGAACTCGATGTCGCAGAGATCCTTGTAGTGGGTCTCAAGGGTCTCCATGATCTGCATCAGCTGGTCGTACGACGCCTTGTCGATCGACTCCAGCTCGGCCAGCGGCACGGTATTGCGGATACCGGCGACGACGTCCTCGCCCTGCGCGTTCTGCAGGTAGTCGCCGTACACGCCCTGGTGGCCGGAGGCGGGGTCGCGGGTGAAGGCGACACCGGTGCCGGAGTCCGGGCCGAGGTTGCCGAAGACCATGGAACAGATGTTGACGGCGGTGCCGAGGTCGCCGGGGATGCGCTCCTGGCGACGGTAGAGCTTGGCGCGGTCGGTGTTCCAGGAGTTGAAGACGGCCTCGATGGCGAGGTCCATCTGCTCGCGCGGGTCCTGCGGGAAGTCGCGGCCGGCCTCGGCCTTCACGATCTTCTTGAAGTGCTTGACGAGCTTCTTCAGGTCGGCGCCGTCGAGGTCGGTGTCGACGGTGACCTTCTTGGCGGCCTTGGCCTCCTCGAGGGCCTCCTCGAAGAGCTCGCCGTCGACGCCGAGGACGGTCTTGCCGAACATCTGGATGAGCCGGCGGTACGAGTCCCAGGCGAAGCGCGCGTCGCCGGCCTGGACGGTGAGGCCCTCGACGGACTTGTCGGAGAGGCCGATGTTCAGGACCGTGTCCATCATGCCGGGCATGGAGAACTTGGCGCCGGAGCGGACGGAGACGAGCAGCGGGTCGTCGGCCTGACCGAGCTTCTTGCCCATCTTCTGCTCGAGGGCGTCCAGGTGGGCGCTGACCTCGTCACGGAGCTCGACGGGCTCGGAGCCGCTGTCGAGGTAGACCTTGCACGCCTCGGTCGTGATCGTGAAGCCGGGGGGAACGGGGAGGCCGAGGTTGGTCATCTCGGCGAGGTTCGCTCCCTTGCCACCGAGCAGGTCCTTCAGGTCCCTGTTGCCCTCGGTGAAGTCGTACACGAACTTCTGATCTTTGTTTTCCGACACGTGTCTCGACTCCTCGAGGACTCGGTGGCTGCCCTGACGGCGAGGAACATACCCAGATCGAAGGCTCCTGTGGAGGTATGCCTACCGGTCACATGGTCTTAACCACCCGTCCGCCAGCACATCGAAAGTAACCGACGAGTAGCTTCCGCTTTCAGGCTCCGAAGTCCCCTTGACCGAAACCTGAGAATACCCGCTCACATGAGCGCCTCCTAGAGCATTTGCGTTCAAGTCTTGAACGCAAGAGGGGTGGCACCCAGTGCCACCCCTCCAGAAGTACAACACCCCGTAATCTGCTCATCTGAGCACACCCTCTATCAAGGGTGGCGAGGATCACGCCGTACGAACGGCCCGATTCCCACGATCCGGACCTCCGGGATCAGCCCCCGGACGTGTCCGACTCCGCCTCCTCGCTGATGCCCGAGCAGTCGTACGGGTCCTTCAACCAGCCGTCCGGCAGGACGACGCGGTTGTTGCCCGAGGTGCGGCCGCGGGGGCCGTCCGCGCCGGTCGGCCAGGGCTGGTCCAGGTCGAGCTCGCTCAACTGAGCACCGAGCTCGTCCAGGGAGGAGGTGATCGCCAGCTTCTTGCGCATCTCGGAACCGACCGAGAAGCCCTTCAGGTACCAGGCCACGTGCTTGCGGAAGTCGATGACACCGCGCGACTCGTCGCCGAGCCACTCGCCGAGCAGCCGGGCGTGGAGCAGCATCGCGTCCGCGACCTCGCGCAGGCCCGGCTGGGCGTACGCGCCCGTGCCCTCGAAGCCCGCCACCAGGTCGCCGAAGAGCCACGGGCGGCCCAGGCAGCCGCGCCCGACGACCACGCCGTCGCAGCCGGTCTCGCGCATCATCCGCAGCGCGTCGTCCGCCGACCAGATGTCGCCGTTGCCGAGCACCGGGATCTCCGGCACGTGCTCCTTGAGCCGCGCGATGGCGTCCCAGTCCGCCGTGCCGCCGTAGTGCTGCGCCGCCGTCCGCCCGTGCAGGGCGATCGCGGTGACGCCCTCCTCGACCGCGATCCGGCCGGCGTCCAGGAACGTGATGTGGTCGTCGTCGATGCCCTTGCGCATCTTCATCGTCACGGGCAGGGCGCCCGCGTTCGACACGGCCTCGTTGAGGATCGCGCGCAGCAGCGGCCGCTTGTACGGGAGGGCAGAGCCGCCGCCCTTGCGGGTCACCTTGGGGACCGGGCAGCCGAAGTTCAGGTCGATGTGGTCGGCCAGGTCCTCGTCCGCGATCATCCGGACGGCCTTGCCGACCGTCACCGGGTCGACGCCGTAGAGCTGGATCGACCGCGGCTTCTCGCTCGCGTCGAAGCGGATGAGCTGCATGGTCTTCTCGTTGCGCTCGACCAGCGCCCTCGTCGTGATCATCTCGCTCACGAAGAGTCCCTTGCCGCCGCTGTACTCGCGGCAGAGGGTGCGGAAGGGGGCGTTGGTGATGCCGGCCATCGGCGCGAGCACCACCGGCGGCTGCACGATGTGCGGGCCGATGGCGAGAGGGGAGAACGCGGTCATTACGCCATTGTCCCGCACCGCCGCCGTGTTCCGTCAGTCGTTTCGCCCACACAGGTCGCGCAGGCGTTCGAGACCTCCGCGGGACTCCTCGTCCACCGGCACGTACGTCACCAGGCGCGGCCCGGAGGTCGGCCCGAGCCAGAGGTTGGTGTGCTCCAGGTGGAGCGTGCCGACGTGGGCGTTGCGGATGAACTTCGTACGGCCGCCCTGGGCCACCACCTCGTGGCGGGCCCAGATCTCCCGGAACTCCGGCGAGGCCGTCTCCAGGCGCTGCAGCATCGCCTTCCAGGCGGGCTCGGCCAGGTGCTCGGCCATCGAGGCCCGGAACTTTCCGGCCATGGAGCGCGTGACGTCCGGGAGGTCGGCGACGGCGGCCCGCCACTCGTCGTTGGTGAAGGCCAGCCAGATGCAGTTGCGGTCCTCGCGCGGCAGCTCGTCCAGGTCGCAGAGCAGCCTGCCGTACGTGCGGTTGTAGGCCAGGATGTCGTAGCGGCTGTTCTGGATGCAGGCGGGCACCGGCTCCAGCTGGTCGAGCATCGCGCGCAGCGCGGGCGTCACGGTCGGGCAGGGCCACTCGGGGTTCGGGTCGGCCGCCCCGCCGAGGGCGAAGAGGTGGGTGCGCTCGGTCGCGTCGAGCAGCAGGGCCCGGGCGAGGGCGTCGAGGACCTGCGGGGAGACGTGGATGTCGCGGGCCTGCTCCAGCCAGGTGTACCAGGTGACGCCGACGGCGGAGAGGTGCGCGACCTCCTCGCGGCGCAGGCCCGGGGTGCGGCGGCGCCGGCCGCGGACCAGGCCGACCTGCTCGGGGGTGATCCGCTCGCGGCGGCTGCGCAGGAAGGCGGCCAGCTCGTGGCGCCGGACGTCTGCGGGCGCGGTCGCTCGTGATTCGGCGGGCGCGGTCGCCTGTGGCGCGGTCGCTCGCGTTTCGAGGGGGGCCACCATCGTCGTCATGCTCCCAGGATGCCGGGGCGCTCAGCCCGTTTCCAGGTAGTGCTTGTACCAGGATAAAGACACTCTGGTACCAGGCTAAGAAAGGGCCGATCGTCGATGGCGTGAGTACTACAGCCTCCACCACCGCCACCACCGCCTCGGCCGCCCGCGGCGCCGGTGCCATCGTCGACCACCCGGCGCCCGCCCTCGGCTCCCTCGGGCTCTTCACCGTCCTCCTCGGCGCCGCGCTGCCGCTGATCGACTTCTTCATCGTCAACGTCGCCCTGCCGACCATCGACCACGACCTGGCCGCGGGACCGGCCATGCTGGAGCTGGTCGTGGCCGGGTACGGGCTCTCGTACGCCGTGCTGCTCGTCCTCGGCGGGCGGCTCGGGGACCTCTTCGGCCGCCGCCGGCTCTTCCTCGCGGGCATGGCCGCCTTCGGCGTGACCTCGCTCGCCTGCGGGCTCGCCCCGGACGCCTGGACGCTGGTCGGGGCGCGGGTGGCACAGGGTGCCGCGGCCGCGCTGATGCTGCCGCAGGTCCTCGCCACCATCCACTCCTCGACGGCGGGCGCGCGCCGCGCCAAGGCGCTGAGCCTCTACGGGGCCACCGCCGGGCTCGCCATGGTCGCCGGCCAGATCCTGGGCGGCGTCCTCGTCGCGGCCGACCTGTGGGGCAGCGGCTGGCGGGCGATCTTCCTGGTCAACGTGCCCGTGGTGGTGGCGGGCCTGCTGCTCGCGGTGCGGACCGTCCCGGAGACCCGCTCCGAGCGCCCGGCGCCGGTCGACGTCGCGGGCACCCTGCTCCTCGGCCTCGCGCTGCTCACGCTCCTCGCCCCTCTTACAGAGGGGAGGGCGGCGGGCTGGCCGCTGTGGACCTGGGTCGCGCTCGGGATCTTCCCGCTCGCCGCGGCCGCGTTCTGGCGGGTGGAGCTGCGGGCCGACCGCCGGGGCCGTACGCCGCTGGTGCCGCCGAGCCTGCTCGCGCTGGTCTCCCTGCGCCGCGGGCTCGCCCTGGTCGTGCCGTTCTCGATCGGCTTCGGCGGCTTCATGTTCGTGATCGCGGTCGCGCTCCAGCAGGGGCTGCGCATGAGCGCGGTGGTCTCGGGCCTGGCCCTGGTCCCGATGGCCGTCGCCTTCTTCGGGGCCTCGCTCGCGGGTCCCCGCCTTGTACGGCGCTGGGGCACGCGGGTCGTCACGGCGGGCGGCCTCGTACAGGGGCTCGGCATCGCGCTGCTCGCCCTGACGGCCTGGCGCTCCTGGCCCGACCTCTCCGCCTGGAGCCTGCTGCCGGGCATGGCCGTCGCGGGCCTCGGCCAGGGCCTCCAGCTGCCGGTCCTCTTCCGGGTCGTCCTCTCCGAGGTCCCGGCGGACCGGGCGGGCGTCGGCAGCGGCGTGATGGTGACGACCCAGCAGTCGGCCCTCGCCCTCGGCGTGGCCACCCTCGGCTCGCTCTTCCTGTCCCTCGCGGCGACCGGCTCGACGGGCACCGCCCTGACGGTGACGCTCCTGGTCCAACTGGCGGCCGTCGTCCTGACGGTCCTGCTGAGCCTGCGCCTGCCGCGCGTCGTGAGCTGAGGCGGCGGCCCCCTTTTGATGGAGGCCGGGGACAGAGGCCGGACGCACGTGGGCCCGGGTCACGGTTGGTGACCCGGGCCCACGTCGTCGTACCGGCTGCGGCTACTTCTCGCCGTCCGTGGCGGCGGCGGTCTCGGCGCCTTCGGTGCCCGTCGCGCGCTCGCGCATCTTCCTCAGCAGCTCCTGCTTCTGGTCGACGGCGGCCTTGCGGTCGGCGTTGCTGCTCTGAACGGCGCCCTGCTGGTCGCCTCGGGACAGCTTCTTGCGCTGTCCGCCGACGCCGAGCAGGTTGTTACGGCCCTTGGCCATGGGGTTCTCCCATTGGTGAGAAGTGGTGAGGGGATCGTCCGGCGGGGCGGGCGTCGCGGCCCGCCGCGCTCTCACTCGTAGATCTGGAAGAACGAAGACATGCCGTAGACGCTACCCCGCCCAGGGCCCCGGTCACACCGATTTCCCTCGCACCACCCAGACGAATGACAAACATTGAAATCTGTCAGCCGTCATGTCATGGTTGTAACGTGCCACCCCTCAGTCCGACTCCCGAGGAGACCCCCATGACCTCCGCCCGCTCCCTCCCCTCCCTCCCCACCCGCCGCCTGGGCGCCACCGGTCCGCAGGTCTCGGCCCTCGGCCTCGGTTGCATGGGCATGTCCGCGCTGTACGGCGAGAGCGACCGCGCCGAGTCGATCGCGACCATCCACGCCGCCCTCGACGCCGGCGTGACGCTCCTGGACACCGGCGATTTCTACGGAATGGGGCACAACGAACTGCTGATCAGCGAAGCCCTGCGCACGGCCCCCGCCGCCGCCCGGGAGCAGGCGCTGACCAGCGTGAAGTTCGGCGCGCTCCGCACGGTCGAAGGCGGCTTCACCGGCTATGACGGCCGCCCCGCCGCGGTGAAGAACTTCGCGGCGTACAGCCTCCAGCGCCTCGGCACGGACCACATCGACATCTACCGGATCGCCCGCGTCGACCCGGACGTCCCGATCGAGGAGACCGTCGGCGCGATCGCCGAGCTGGTCGAGGCGGGGCACGTCCGGCACATCGGCCTCTCCGAGGTCGGCGCGGACACCCTGCGCCGGGCGGCGGCCGTCGCCCCGATCTCCGACCTCCAGATCGAGTACTCCCTGATCTCGCGCGGCATCGAGGAGAAGATCCTGCCGACCGCCCGCGAGCTGGGCATCGGCATCACGGCGTACGGCGTGCTGTCGCGCGGTCTCATCAGCGGCCACTTCACCCGCGACCGCGAGCTCGCGCCGGGCGACTTCCGGGGCATGAGCCCGCGCTTCCAGGGCGACAACCTCGACCGGAACCTGGACCTCGTGGACCAGCTGCGCGCCCTGGCCGAGGCCAAGGGCGTGACGGTCGCGCAGACCGCCATCGCCTGGGTCCTGGCGCAGGCCGACCGCCAGGGCGCGGACATCGTGCCGCTGGTCGGCGCCCGCCGCAGGGACCGGCTCACGGAGGCCCTCGGCGCCCTGGACGTGACGCTCGACGACGCCGACCTGGCCGCGATCGAGCGGGCCGTACCGGCGGGCGCGGCGGCAGGCGAGCGGTACCCGGCGGCGCAGATGGCCCACCTGGACAGCGAGCACTGAAGCGAGCGCCGAAGCGAGCACGGACCGGGGGTTCGACTGACAGGTACTGTCATCCCATGGCCACCGAGACCCTGACCGCAGAGCGCATCCTCGAAGCCACCGAGGAGGTGCTGCGTCGGTACGGCCCCGCGAAGGCGACCGTGGTGGACGTGGCCCGGGTCCTCGGCGTCAGCCACGGCAGCGTCTACCGCCACTTCCGTACGAAGGCGGCGCTGCGGGAGGCCGTGACCGAGCGGTGGCTGAGCCGGTCCGAGGTGATGCTCGCCGGGCTGATCGCGAGCTCGGCCGAGCCGGCCGCCGGGAAGCTCCGGGCCTGGTTCGCCGCCCTCTTCGAGGCCAAGCGCCACAAGGCGGGCGACGACCCCGAGCTGTTCGCCACGTACGGGGTCCTGATCGACGAGGCCAGCGATGTGGTCGATGAGCACATCGAGGTCCTCATCGGACAGGTCCGGGAGATCGTCGAAGAGGGGACGCGGGGCGGGGAGTTCACCGCTCCCGACCCGGCCGCCACGGCCCGCGCGCTCTTCGACGCGACAGGCCGCTTCCACGACCCGATGTACGCCCCGGAGTGGCGGCGCCCCACCATCCAGGACGAGTTCGACGCGGTGCTCGACCTGCTCCTGCGCGGCCTGAGCACCTAGAAAGGCGCGTCGCACCTGGTTGCGCTGGGCATCAACTCCTCGGTGCCATACGCTGGTTCGGGGACAAATCAGGGGGAGGGGTAGCGCGGGTGTTGCCTTCACATGTACCGCCGGCCCCGAGTACGACCGAAGCCTCCAGGCTGCTGTGCGCCGGCACGTACCTCGACGACACCTTCCGTGACGCGGTCATCGACGAGCTCTATGTGCACGAGGAGCGGAGGGTCGCGCCGTCCTTCGGCTTCGACGCGGCGCGGGTCCTGGCCCACGCCCTGCGCGCCCGGCGGATGGCGGCGGCCTGGGCCGCCGTGGTGCTGGCGCTCTGGCTGATCGGCATCACGTTCAGCGGCGGCCTGATGCTCGCCTTCGTGCCGCCCTTCGTCCTGCTCGCCGCCGGCTCCCGGCTCCGTACGCCGTCTGCGAAGCATCCGGAGCCCTCCCCCGGCAGGACAGGGCCCGGCGTCGCGCTGCGTTGGTCGGGGCGGGCCTGGCTCGGCGGCCTCTCGCTCTGGCTGCTCTGGATCTACCCGGACCTGGGGTCACGGAAGGACGGTCTCGGGGCCGCCTCCGAGGACGACGTCTTCTCCTGGGTCTCCGACCTGTGGATGGGCCTCGGCCACCAGCCGGGGCAGTGGTGGGCTGCGGTCTGCTGCGCCCTGCTGATGGCCGTGGCGGGGGCGTTGCAGCGCGCGCAGGTCGCCGCGATCCTGGGGCGGGAGCTGTCGCCCCAGGGCTTCGACGAGCCGACGGTCGACCCGGCCGTGCGGGCCATCGGCATCCGGTTCCAGCGGCTCAGGCAGCTCATCCGGATGGAACAGACCTCGCCGCTGCTGCTGTACGACACGGCGGCACCGTTCCGGGGAGCGGGCGTGCCGTACGCGTCGTGGACGCACGCCGTGAGCCTGCGGCCGATCCGCGAGCCGGGGCTGGACTCGCGCCCGCCCTCGCAGCTCCTCAACCAGGAGGTCCTGGAGCACATCAGGGTCCGGATGGAGCAGATCCGGGTCCCTTCCGCGCTCGGCTCCGCGCAGGACGCCGTGCGCGACCGGCTGCGCCAACTGACCCTCGAGGACTGCGTGTTCCTCCCCGTCGACGGACTCCCCCGCAGGTGGCTGGCGCCGCAGAGCCTCGCCGAGTTCGAGTCGCACCGCGCGTCGGCGGTGGAGGAGGGCGGGGAGAAGCGCCGCCACTTCCTGCGGATCCAGGTGAGCAGCTGGGACGACGAAGTGGTCCTCACCGTGTACGTCCGCGTGCACACCCAGGGCGGGCTGCTGACGCTGGAGGCGGCGTCGTTCGTCCTCTGGCCCGTGCTGCCGTGGTTCCGGGAGGCGGACCGGATCGCTCACCGCCATCGGCACAGCGGGTTCCTCTCCAAGGCGGCGCAGGCGACCGTCCGCATCCCCATCACGGCCGGCACCGCGCCGCTCCTGCTGTGGCGGTCGGTGAAGCACTCCTGGCGGCTGCTCTTCGGCGGGTACGACGTGAGCCTGCCGGAAGGCCCCGCGAGGTCGGTGCGGGAGCTGGCCTCCGAGCGGAGGACGGGCGCGTTCCAGGACATGGACGTCCAGCGCTACCTGGAGTCGGTCCGCGAGGGCATCGCCCAGGGGGTGGTGGACTCGCTGCGTGACGCGGGCTGGCAGGCGGACGAGTTCGAGGCGAAGACGCTGACGAAGGGCATCTTCATCGGTGAGGTCAGCGGCCTTCCGTCGGACCTTTCGCCCTTACGGCAGGCGGGGGGTGGGGCGCAGTGAGCGCCAGTGAGCCGTTCTGGGACGCGGACAACGAGGGCTGGAGCGGTGGAGCCTGGGGCGGGATACGCCCGAGGGAGCCGCGGCCACGGCTCCGGCAGGCGCGCGAGCCGGGGCGGGAACGGTCACGGCTGTGGGAGTGGCTGTGCGAGTGGCTGGCGTCGCGCCGGGACGGGATCGGCAGGAACAAGCCGCCCGCCCACTGGAACCAGAGGGCCCAAGGCTGGGACACCGGCGCCCAGGACACCGGCGCCGCCCGCCCCGAGGCGTGGCCGCGCCGTTGGACGACCCTGGCGCTGCTGCCCACCGCCGCGGTCGTGGCGCTGCTGGCCGACTGGTGGACCGCGGTGCTGTTCCTCGTCTGGGCCCACCTCGTACGGACCGGGGTCGCGGCGGTCCGCAGACGGAATCCGCCCGGTGCGGACGCGGGCGCCATCGCCGGACGCGGCGTACCGGCCGCCCGGGCCGCCACGCCCAGCACCCCGGGGCGGGCCTTCGCCGAGGGCGTGCTCGCCGTGCTGGTCCCCTCGCGCGTGCTCGGCGTGGAGCCGGTCCCGGTACGGCCCTTCGCGGAGCCGCTGCCGCTCGAAGGCGACCTGGTGGAGGTGGAGGAGTCCGTGCGCGATGTCGTCGCGCGGATCACGGCCGCGGCCGCCCGGGCCGACGAGGACCCCCGGTGACCGCCCCCGTACCCCCGCAGCCGGCGCTGCCGGGCCCGGACGGCGCGAACGGCCAGGGCGCCCTCTCCCCGCACCGCCCCCTGCCGGCGGGCGAGGACATCGAGGTCTGGAAGCGGATCCTGGACGGGGCGCCCGAGCGGGTCCTCGGGATCGTCGAGCGGGAGTCGGCCGCGCAGATCGAGCTCCAGCGGGCTGAGGCCCTGCGCCGCCTCCAACTCGACCAGCATCAGATGCGGATGGACATCGTGCACTTCCGCTTCCGCGTCGCGGGGGCCGTCTTCGGCGCGACCGCCTTCGTCTCGATCCTCCTGCTGGCCAAGCACTTCATCGACCAGGGCGCGCTGGCCCCGGCCGCGGGTGTCCTCAGCGCCGCGGCGGCGGCGATCGGCGCGCTGGTCTTCGGCGCGAAGAAGGGCAAGTAGGAACCCAGAAGCAGCCCGGAGCAGCCCCGGAGCACGACGAAGCCCCCGGTTCCGTCACCGGAACCGAGGGCCTCACGAAGCGAACGACCGAACGTCAGCAGCCGAGCAGGCGGCTGCCCAGGTAGCCCTGGATCTGGTCGAGGGAGACGCGCTCCTGCTTCATGGTGTCGCGCTCGCGCACGGTCACCGCGTTGTCGTCCAGGGTGTCGAAGTCGACCGTGACGCAGAACGGCGTACCGATCTCGTCCTGGCGGCGGTAGCGGCGGCCGATGGCGCCCGCGTCGTCGAACTCGATGTTCCAGTTCTGCCGCAGGTCGGCGGCGAGGCCCTTGGCCTTCGGCGACAGCTGCGCGTTGCGGGAGAGCGGCAGGACGGCGACCTTGACCGGCGCGATGCGCGGGTCGAGGCGCATCACGGCGCGCTTCTCCATGACACCCTTGGCGTTCGGGGCCTCGTCCTCGCTGTACGCGTCGAGCAGGAAGGCCAGCATCGTCCGGCCGACACCGGCGGCGGGCTCGATGACGTACGGGGTCCAGCGCTCCTGGGCGTCCTGGTCGAAGTAGAGGAGCTCGTTGCCGGAGGCCTTGGAGTGGGCCTTCAGGTCGTAGTCGGTGCGGTTGGCGACGCCCTCGAGCTCGCCCCACTCGCTGCCGCCGAACTGGAAGCGGTACTCGATGTCGGCGGTGCGCTTGGAGTAGTGGGAGAGCTTCTCCTTCGGGTGCTCGAACCAGCGCATGTTCTCCTCACGGAGACCCAGGCCCGTGTACCAGTTCCAGCGCTGCTCCATCCAGTACTCGTGCCACTGCTCGTCCTCGCCCGGCTTGACGAAGAACTCCATCTCCATCTGCTCGAACTCGCGCGTGCGGAAGATGAAGTTGCCCGGAGTGATCTCGTTCCGGAAGGACTTGCCCATCTGCGCGATGCCGAACGGCGGCTTCTTGCGCGAGGTCTGCAGCACCTGGCCGAAGTTGGTGAAGATGCCCTGCGCGGTCTCGGGACGCAGGTAGGCGACGGAGCCGGAGTCCTGGGTCGGGCCGAGGTGGGTGGAGAGCAGACCGGAGAACTGCTTGGGCTCGGTGAACGTGCCCTTGTTGCCACAGTTGGGGCAGTTCAGGTCGGTGAGGCCGTTCTCGGGGAGACGGCCGTGCTTCTCCTCGTACGCCTCCTCCAGGTGGTCGGCGCGGTAGCGCTTGTGGCAGGAGGTGCACTCGGTCAGCGGGTCGGTGAAGGTGGCGACGTGGCCGGAGGCCTCCCAGACCTCGGTGGCCAGGATCACCGACGAGTCGATGCCGACGACGTCCTCGCGCGCGGTGACCATGTAACGCCACCACTGACGCTTGATGTTCTCCTTGAGTTCGACACCCAGCGGTCCGTAGTCCCAGGCGGCCTTCTGGCCACCGTAGATCTCACTGCACGGGTAGACGAAGCCACGGCGCTTGCTCAGGCTGACGATGGTGTCGATCTTGTCGGCGGCCACGGTGCTCTCTTCATTACGACGACGAAGTGCGAATGCTTCAGGTTACCGGCGCCCCTGCCCTCCGCATCAAATCGGTCCGGCTCTTCCGCTCTCTTCCGCGCGCATACGCGGGGCCGCGGGTGCGGAGCCGCGGAACGTGGCCGGGACCACAACCGGGACAATTGACAATCGTTTCCAACTTTGTTGAAAATGAGTGTCATGAACGTACGCCGCCTGATACCCACCGCCGCCATCGCCGGAGCCGTCTCCCTCGGCCTCGTCACCCTGTCCGCCTGCGGCGGGGCGTCCGACGCGTCCGACAAGTCCGCCGACGGCAAGCTCAGCGTGGTGGCGTCGTTCTACCCGATGCAGTACCTGGCCGAGCAGATAGGCGGCGACCACGTCGCCGTCTCCACGCTCACCGCGCCGGGCGTCGAGCCTCACGACCTCGAGCTCAAGCCGAAGCAGATCGGCGAGCTCGGCGAGGCCGACTACATCCTCTACCTCAAGGGCATCCAGCCCGCCGTCGACGAGGCGATCAAGCAGGCCGGCGTGAAGAACACCGTCGACGCCGCGAGCCTCACCACGATGGAGGACCACGGCACCGCCGGAGGCCACGACCACGGCGCCGAGGACCCCGGCCACGGCCACGAAGAAGGCCACGAAGAGAGCCACGAAGGCCACAGCCACGAGTCCGAGGCCGGTCTCGACCCGCACATCTGGCTCGACCCGGTGAAGTACGCCGAGGTCGCCAAGGGCGTCGGCGCCTCCCTGGAGAAGGCCGACCCGGACAACGCCGCCGACTACAAGAAGAACACCGACACCCTGGTCAAGAAGCTCGGTGACCTCGACACGGCGTTCAAGAACGGCCTGAAGAACACCTCCACCAAGACCTTCATCACCACCCACTCCGCCTTCGGCTACCTCGCCGAGCGGTACGGCCTGGACCAGGAGGGCATCACCGGCATCGACCCCGAGTCCGAGCCGAGCCCCGCCCGGATGAAGGAGCTCCAGGAGATCGCGGCGAAGGACAAGGTCTCCACCGTCTTCTTCGAGACCCTCGCCAGCGACAAGACCGCGAAGACCCTCGCGAAGGACACCGGCCTCAAGACCGACGTCCTGGACCCGCTGGAGGGAATCACGGACAAGTCCCAGGGCGATGACTACATCGAGGTCATGCAGTCCAACCTCACCGCGCTGAAGAAGGCCCTCGGCGCGAAGTGACCCACGCACAGCAGGAGGCAACCGTGAGCGCGCCCGTCACGCCCGTCATATCCGTCCGCGGAGCCACGGCGTCTCTCGGCGCGCGCCCGGTCCTGCGCGGCGTCGACCTCACCGTGAACCCCGGTGAGGTCGTCGCGCTGCTCGGCGCCAACGGCTCCGGCAAGTCGACGGCCGTACGCGCGATCATCGGCCAGGTCCCCCTGACCGACGGATCGATCTCGCTCTTCGGGACCGAGCGGAAGCGTTTCCGCGACTGGTCCCGCGTCGGCTACGTCCCGCAGCGCACCACCGCCGCGAGCGGCGTCCCCGCCACCATCCGCGAGGTCGTCTCCTCCGGCCGGATCTCCCGCCGCAAGATCGGCTGGCTGACGAAGGCCGACCGGGCCGCCGTCGACCGCGCCATCGAGCTCGTCGGCCTCACCGACCGTGCCAAGGACTCGGTGAGCGCCCTCTCCGGCGGCCAGCACCAGCGCGTCCTGATCGCCCGCGCGCTCGCCTCCCGGCCCGAGCTGCTGATCATGGACGAGCCGATGGCCGGCGTCGACCTCGCCAGCCAGGAGATCCTCGCCGGCACCCTGCGCGAGCAGGTCGCGGGCGGCACCACGGTCCTGCTCGTGCTGCACGAGCTCGGCCCCCTGGAGCCGCTCATCGACCGGGCCGTGGTCCTCCGCGACGGCTGCGTCGTCCACGACGGCCCGCCGCCCAAGGCGGTCGGCCAGCACGCCCTGCCGGGCCACGACCACGTCCATCCGCACGCGGCCGACGAGCCGCTCCGCACGGGTCTGCTGACCTGAGGAAGCTGACCTGATCATGGAATTCCTCGAACCGGCCTTCATGCAGCGGGCGCTCATCGCGGCCGTGCTCGTCGGCATCACCGCGCCCGCCGTCGGCATCTTCCTGGTCCAGCGCCGGCAGGCCCTGATGGGCGACGGCATCGGCCATGTCGCCATGACCGGTGTCGGCCTCGGCTTCCTGCTCAACAGCAGCCCGGTGTGGATGGCCACCCTGGTCGCCGTCGCCGGCGCCGTGCTCATGGAGCTGATCCGGACGTACGGACGCACCCGCGGCGACCTCGCGCTCGCGCTGCTCTTCTACGGAGGCATGGCGGGCGGCGTCATGCTGATCCAGGTCGGCGGCGGCTCCAACGCCAACCTGCTCTCGTACCTCTTCGGATCGCTGTCCACGGTGTCGGACGAGGACGTCACCGCGATCGGCATCCTCGCGGCCTTCGTCATCCTGGTCACCATCGGCCTGCGCCGTCAGCTCTTCGCGGTCAGCCAGGACGAGGCGTACGCCCGCGTCACCGGCCTGCCGGTGCGCGCCCTGAACCTGCTCATCGCGGTGACCGCCGCCGTGACCGTCACGGTCGCCATGCGGGTCGTCGGCCTGCTCCTGGTCAGCGCGCTGATGGTGGTCCCGGTCGCGGCGGCGCAGCAGCTGTCCCGGTCCTTCCGCGCGACCTTCATCCTCTCGGTCGTGATCGGTACGGCCGTCACCCTGACCGGCACGATCACCACCTACTACCAGGACCTGCCGCCCGGCTCCCTCATCGTGCTCCTTGCGATCGGCGTCTTCATCGTCCTGACCGCGCTGTCGGCGCCGCTGGCCCGGCGCCGGGCCCGCGCGGCGGCGGCCGAGGCGGGCGCGGACGGCTGCGACGCCCAGGTGCCACTCACGCGTCGCCCCACGGACGACGTCACGGTCTGAACGGCCTGGCAGAATGGCGGGGGCAACGGAACTCACAAGGAGGCCCCTGTGGCGACGGCAGGACCCCCCGTACGCGGCCGCTCGACCAAGCAGCGGGCCGCTGTCGCGGCGGCACTGAACGAAGTGGACGAGTTCCGCAGCGCCCAGGAGCTGCACGACATGCTCAAGCACCGCGGCGACTCGGTAGGCCTCACGACGGTCTACCGCACGCTCCAGTCCCTCGCGGACGCGGGCGAGGTCGACGCGCTGCGCACCAGCGACGGCGAGACCGTCTACCGGCGCTGTTCCACGGGCGACCACCACCACCATCTCGTCTGCCGCGTCTGCGGCAAGGCGGTCGAGGTGGAGGGCCCGGCCGTGGAGCAGTGGGCGGAGACGATCGCGTCCCAGCACGGCTACGTGAACGTGGCGCACACGGTCGAGATCTTCGGCACGTGCGCGGAGTGCGCGGCGAAGTAGGACACCAGAAGCAGGACATCAAGCGTGAGGGCCCGTACGGATCGATCCGTACGGGCCCTTTCGCGTCCCCGTCCCCCGTCGCTCAGAGCCGGGTGATGCTCCGGTCCAGGAGCTCACGGAGCCGGTCGACGTCGGCGGGGTCGGCGAGTCCGCGCTTGGGCAGGGCGGCGACACCGGCCCGGGCCTTGTCGGCCGTGAGCAGGACGAACTGCGTCGGCGTCTCGACGTACCGGGGCAGCATCGGCCAGCGGTTGGCCGTCTCGGTGTCACGCGTGGTCCAGCTGACCCCCTGCTCGTCCACGCGGGCCCGGAACTCCCCCTGCCGTTCGACCATCCCGTACACCTGCCGGGCGGCCAGCCGGGGCGTCAGCGGCCCGAGGACGGCGACGAAGACCCCGAGCCCCGTCATGAGGGCCACGAACACCCGATCCGGCTCACCGGGGCCGAACAGCTCCACGCCGGCCACCAGGAACGCCAGGACGGCGGCCGGGGGCAGCACCCACCGCAGCCACCGGAGCATGCCGTGCCGCAGCTGCACCCGTACGGCGTCGACCACGTCGGCGCGCGTCGGTACGTAGACAAGGTCCATGGTCAGACCGCCGGCCCCTGCTGCGGGACCGTGCCCATCGCCGCGCGGTCCGCGGCCGGGATCGCGCCGAAGCGGCGGTCGCGGGAGGCGTACTCCACGCAGGCGCGCCACAGGTCGCGGCGGTCGAAGTCGGGCCACAGGACGTCCTGGAAGACCATCTCGGCGTAGCTGCTCTGCCAGATCAGGTAGTTCGAGGTGCGCTGCTCGCCGCTCGGGCGGAGGAAGAGGTCGACGTCCGGCATGTCCGGGTAGTACAGGTATTTCTGGAACGTCTTCTCGTTGACCTTCGACGGGTCGAGCTTCCCGGCGGCGACGTCCCGCGCGATCGCCTGAGCCGCGTCCGCGACCTCGGCGCGACCGCCGTAGTTGACGCAGAAGTACAGCGTCATCGCGTCGTTGTCGACGGTCTGCTCCTGCGCGACCTGAAGCTCCTGGACGACCGACTTCCACATCTTCGGCATACGGCCGACCCAGCGGATACGGATGCCCAGCTCGTTCATCTCGTCACGCCGGCGCCGGATCACGTCCCGGTTGAAGTTCATCAGGAAGCGGACCTCGTCGGGCGACCGCTTCCAGTTCTCCGTGGAGAAGGCGTAGAGCGAGAGGTTCTTGACGCCCAGCTCCAGGCACCCCTTCAGGACGTCCAGGACGACGCCCTCGCCGACCTTGTGCCCCTCGGTGCGCGGGAGGCCCCGCTCCTGGGCCCAGCGGCCGTTGCCGTCCATCACACAGGCGACGTGGTTCGGCACCAGCTCACCGGGGAGCTTCGGCGGGGTCGCGCCGGACGGGTGCGGCTCCGGGGTCTTGTACTCCCGAGTCTTCCGTCCGAGGATTCCGCGTCGTGCGATGGCCATGCGATGGGTCTCCCTAGCTCTTCTCTACGTACCGCAGCGAGCGCAGGCCGCGCTCCAGGTGCCAGTGCAGATAGGCGGACACCAGCCCGCTGCCCTCCCTGACGTGACGCGGCTCGCACGCGTCAGCAGTCGCCCAGTCGCCGGTGAGGAGCGCGCTGAGCAGGCCGATGGCCTCCGGAGAGGGTACGACGCTGCCGGGCACCCGGCAGTCGCCGCATATGACGCCGCCCGCCGCGACCGAGAAGAACCGGTTCGGTCCGTGCAGGCCGCACTTCGCGCAGTCGTCGAAGCTCGGCGCGTAGCCGTTGACGGCGAGCGAGCGGAGCAGGAAGGCGTCGAGGATGAGATGGGGCGCGTGCTCGCCCCGCGCGAGCGTCCGCAGCCCGCCGACGAGCAGCAGGTACTGCTGCACGGCCGGCTCGCCCTCGTGCTCCGTGAACCGCTCCGCCGTCTCCAGCATCGCGGTCCCGGCGGTGTAGCGGGCGTAGTCGGTGACGATCCCGCCGCCGTACGGCGCGATCGTCTCGCTCTGCGTACAGAGCGGAAGACCGCGCCCGACCAGGTCGCTCCCGCGAGCGAAGAACTGCACGTCGACGTGGGAGAAGGGCTCCAGCCGGGCCCCGAACTTCGACTTGGTCCGCCGCACCCCCCGCGCCACGGCGCGTACGCGCCCGTGACCGCGCGTGAGCAGCGTGATGATCCGGTCCGCCTCACCCAGCTTCTGGGTGCGCAGCACAACGCCGTCGTCGCGGAACAGACTCATGCGGCCCATTCTCCCGTACGGGAGAGGGCGCCCGGCCTCCAATCCCGACGCGAGGTCTCCGGCCCGGATTCCGGCCCTCACCCAGCGCCTGTTCCAGGCGACGACCGACCACCACCTCGGTTGGCTGAGCCACCGCCGTCACGGCACCTCGCCCCGACTCCGCGCGTTCGCGTGCGCGGTCGCTGCGCGGAGCCGCTCCGTCGTGGTCGCCTCCCTGACGCCCTCGGGCTCGGCGTCCCACTCCCGCCCGCCGCCGAGCGGCCGCAGCTGTAGATACGGGCCCTCGTGCCCCATGACCGTGCCCACACGCCCGGTGCGGATCTCTACGACGTACGACCCGATGGGCAGTTTCATGACCGGCCCCCTTCTTCCCCTGGCGGGAGTACGGCGCCGGCGAGCAGCCGTGCCGTTTCCACCGTGCAGCGTCCCAATTCGATGAGCGGCCGGGCCGGGGAGTCGGCTGCGAGGGTGACGACGTCAAGCCCGAGGGAGGGAAGCACGATTCCCGCCCGTCCGAGTGCCTCGCGCAATTCCGCCACCGTCTCGCTCGCTTCTTCGACGGCCCCCGTGGTCGACCGCGTGTGTTGTTCCTTCACCAACGCATCCCTTTCCGAATCCATTTCTCACTTACCGCACCCAGCGTGGTGCCGTATCTCTAGAATCGATAGATGCGCAGGTCCTACAACTGCGGGGCAGGGTCGAGGAGTTAAACCATGGCCAAAGCAAGGCGGCAGGACACGTGGGCGTTCTTCGGCCAGGAGCTGAAGGCGCAGCGGGAGACGAAGGAGCTCACGCAGACGGAGCTGGGCGATCTGGTGTTCGTTTCGGGCGGATACATCGGTCAGTTCGAGCAGGGAATTCGGAAGCCGCAGCTGGATGTGGCGCGGCGAATCGATGTGGTCCTACAAACCGGTGGTTTTTTCGAACGGACGTGTAAGCGACTCGTCAACGCCTCGCCGTACGCGTCCTATTTCGAGCCGGTGGTCGAGCTGGAGCGGCTGGCGACGAAGATCTGCGAGTTCGCACCGACGGTGATGCCGGGGTTGTTGCAGACGGCGGAGTACGCGCGGGCGGTGACGCTGGCAGCGAACCCGTTCGCGACGGACGCGTATGTGGAGGAGAAGGTCACAGCGCGACTGGACCGGGCGCAGATCCTCAAGGGCACTACAAGGCCCGAGTATTGGGTGATCGTGCACGAGAACGCGTTGCTCATCCCGGTGGGCGGGGCGGCGGTGATGGCAGCGCAGTTGGAGCACATGGCGACGCTGGCGCGTGAGCGGGTGGCTTTGGTGATGGTGCTGCCGCGCGCAGCAGGGGCGCATGCCTCCATGGCCGGCTCGCTGAAGCTGATGGAGTTCACTGACGCGCCACCAACGGGCTATACAGAGACGGCGTTTTCCGGAACGTTGCTGGACGATCCGGCAGTGGTGAAGCGGGCACAGCGCGCCTACGATCTGCTCAGGGTCGCCGCTCTGTCGCCGGAGGCGTCCCTGGCTCTGATCGAATCGGCGGCGGAGGACTACAGACGATGCGCGAGTACGACCTGAGCAACGCCAGCTGGTTCAAGAGCTCCTACAGCAACGGCGAAGGCGGCGACTGCGTCGAGGTCTCGTACGACTTCGTCGGCGCCGCGTGGCGCAAGAGCTCATACAGCAACGGCGAAGGCGGCAACTGCCTCGAAGTCCTCGACAACGTCCCCCGCGTCGTCCCCGTCCGTGACAGCAAGAATCCCGCCGGCCCCGCCCTCATCGTCCCCGCCGCCGCCTGGGCCGCTTTCATCGCCGAGCTCAAGAGCTGACGCTCTCTCCACCGGCGCCCCTATAGGCACATTCGTATGCCTATACGCCAATACGCTGACATGCTCAGCGCGGCGCCCGAGCGGTCCGCGTGTGCGAATCGAGAATGCCCCCGGAAGCCTGACCGGCTTCCGGGGGCGTCTTGATATCGCTTCACGAGGAGAACGTATGAGTTCTGCGCGCACGACGCGGTCGCCGCTCGGTCCGCTGCCGGGTCGGAGGAGATGGGTGACCGGCGGCGCCATGGCGTCGCTGGCTCTGCTGCTTGTGGGGATGTCGGGTTCCATGGCAGGCGCGGCACAGGGCTTCGGCGGCCCGGCCGGCGACGGCCCGGGAGCCCGTTTGGGTGGGCATGACTGCCGACCTCACCACGGCCACCCGCGGTACCCGGGGCTCGACTTCCTCCACCCGGAGCCCGACGACAGGTGCCCGACCGGCGCCACCGGCGCCACCGGGCCCACGGGCCCGGCAGGTGCCACCGGACCGGCAGGTGCCACCGGACCGGCGGGCGCCACCGGACCGACGGGCGCCACCGGGCCTACGGGCCCGACAGGGCCGACCGGTACGAACGGCACGAACGGCACGAACGGCTCCACGGGACCGGCCGGGCCCACCGGACCGCCGGGTGGCACCGGACCGGCGGGCCCGACGGGAACCCCCGGTGCGGGGGCTGCGGCGCACGGCGTGCAGGAGTTCACCGAGGACGGGACGTTCACGCCTCCCACGGGGGTCACGTCGGTCTTCGTCCAGGCGTGGGGCGGCGGAGGCGGAGGCGGGGGTGGCGGCGGAGGCGCGAGCTTCCCGAGCGCCGGCTTCGGCGGTGCGGGCGGCGGAGGCGGCGGCGGAGGCCTCGTCTGGTGCGCGATCCCCGTCACCCCCGGGCAGAACTACGCGGTGGACACCGGTGACGGCGCCGGACCCGGAGCCGGCGGCGGAGGAGGCACCGACGGAGGCGTCGGCACGGTCGGCGACACGGGGAGTACCGGCGCCGCGACGACCGTGACCGCGCCCGACAGCACATCACTGCTCTCCGCCGCGGGCGGCACCGGTGGCGGCGGAGGAGGCGGGGGCGGAGCGAGCGCTCCCGGCGCGCCGGGAGCCGGAGGCGCCGGCGGCAGTGGCTCGTGCTCTACGGGCGGCGTGATCAGGTCGGGCACGGCCGGCACGACCACCGTGAGCACCACCCCCGGGACCGGCGGCGGGGTCGCCGCCGGAATCATCTCCCTGCCGGCGGGGACGGGAACGGGCGGCAACGGAGGAGCCGGCGGCGCGCGAGGGCCCGTCACCATTCCCCCCGAGCCCTCCCAGCCCGGCGGTCCCGGTCTCGTCGGCACTCCCGGCGCCGACGGATACGCCGTGATCTTCTGGTAGACGCCCGGCAGCAGCGGCCGTACCGTCGCCCCGCCCCACCCGTGGGCCGGGGCGACGGTGCGCACCGCGGCGGCCGGGTTGCAGCTTCCCTTTGAGGGGGCCGGCCAAGGTGAGCCCAAGAGGGGCAGTGGAATGACCTTGAAGGTCTGCGCTGCTGCTCTCGCGGATCTAACACCGGGGGCCGGACCGTCTTGCCTAAGCCGCGGCCTCGGCAAAGACGTGGCGGAGGCCGCCCGCTGAGCCGGCCTCAGACATCCCGGCGCCGCACGACCATCACGGCGACGGCCACCGAGACGAGCGCCCATGCCGCGAGCGCGGTCCAGGAGCCTGTGATCGTGGCCGGATATTCGCCCAGGCTGGTGTGGCCGTCGGGGTTCAGCGACAGCCGGGCCTGCGCGGCCAGCGGCAGGTGGTTGCCGATCTCCTTCAACAGCCGGTACCTCTCGCCACCGAAGAGCATGGGCAGGATGAAGAGCGCTCCCACGACGGCGACGATCGAGGCCGTGGCGTGTCTCAGGACGGCGCCGAACGCCATGCCGATGAGCGCGCAGACCGGGATGACCAGCGCGTATGCCGTGACGGCCCGCAGACAGCCGGGGTCGTGGATGGAGAGCCCGACGTGGCGGGAGCCGAGCATCGCGTTGGTGGTGAAGAACGACGTCACGGAGACGATCACACCGAGGACGAGCGTGATCGCCGCGACGAGGACCACCTTGGCCGTGATCACCGCGCGCCGGTCGGGGACGGCGGCGAGCGTGGTGCGGATCATTCCGGTCGCGTACTCGCCGAAGACCGTGATGGCGCCGAAGCTGGCCGCCGCCAGTGCCATGACGTCGGCGGCGATGCTGCTCAGGCCGTGGAACAGCGGGTCGTACTTGTAGGGCGGGAGGCCGGGTAGTGGGGGATGCGGCTGGTCGATGTACGTCAGGTCGGAGTGGACGGCGTTCACGTTGATCGCGATGGCGACGACGGCGCTGAGGGCCAGCACCCAGTAGGTCGACCGGAGGGACCGCATCTTGATCCACTCGGCAGCGAGCAGGTCGGTGAACCTGGCCACCGGTTCGGCGGGGCTCTCGGACGGCCGGGTGCCGGAGAACGTCATGGTGCTCATCGGGCTTCTCCTGCGAGGTATTCGACGCTGTCGGCGGTGAGGGACATGAACGCCGACTCCAGGGACGAGGTGTGGGTGGCGAGTTCGTGCAGCACGATGCGGTGCCGGTGGGCGAGGTCGCCGATCCGGGCCGAGGTCAGACCGGTGACCCGGCCCGCCTGGTCGCTCTCGCGGCGCACCGACGCACCCTCGGCGATCAGCAGGGCTTCCAGGGCCGCCAGGTCGGGCGTGTGCACGGTCACGCCCTGGGAGGCGTTGCGGGCTGAGAAGTGCTCCAGGCTTTCGTCGGCGATCAGCCGGCCCTGGCCGATGACGATGAGCCGGTCGGCGGTGTGCTCCATCTCGGCCATCATGTGACTGGAGACGAACACGGTGCGGCCCTCGGACGCCAGACGGCGGAAGAGGCCACGCACCCACAGCACGCCCTCGGGGTCCAGACCGTTCAGGGGCTCGTCGAACAGGAGCACCGGGGGATCGCCGAGCAGGGCGCCCGCGATGCCGAGACGCTGTTTCATCCCGAGGGAGAACCCGCCGATCCTGCGCCGCGCCGCCTTGGCCAGCCCGACCTCCTGGAGGACCTCGTCCACGCGGGCCGCCGGGATGCGGTTGCCGCGGGCCAGGGCGGACAGGTGTGCCTGTGCGGTGCGTCCGCCGTGGACGTCCTGGGCGTCCAACAGCGCGCCGACGTGACGCAGTCCGCGCGGGCGGTGCGAGAAGGGGACCCCGTCCACGGTGACGGACCCGCTGGTGGGGGTGTTCAGGCCCAGGATCATCCGCAGTGTGGTGGATTTGCCTGCGCCGTTCGGGCCGAGGAAGCCGGTGACCTTGCCCGGCTCCACAGTGAAGGTCAGGTTGTCGACGGCGACGGTGTCGCCGTACCGCTTGGTCAGCCGGGTGGATTCGATCATGGGTCCAAGCTGCCGGGGAGGGCAAGGAGCCGGCATCGGCTGGTGGTTCACACCTGTGAGCCCTGCTGGTAGCCCGGGGGATTACGCCCGTGGGTCAATGCCCCGGCGGGAGCGCGTCGATAGGATCGACTGATGATCGCCACTCCCCGTCCACCCCTGCTCAAACGCGTGCCACCGGGTGTGTGGGTGGCGGCCTTCTGGTCGGCCCTCATCCTGGTACGCACGTTCCAGCGGCCGGACGAACTGCAGCGTCTGCTCCGGTACAACGGCAACATCGAGGACGCACCGCTGCTGGTCACCGCCGTCGTCACGACCCTGGGCGCGCTGTTGCTCTTCCGGGCTCCGCTGGCGGCCGTGGCCATCGCGCTCGCGGGCGCCGTGTTCTCGCTCGGGATGGAGGTGCGGGCGACGCCGGTCGTGCTCTTCCTGCTGGCCGATGCTGCCGTGGGCTACACCGCGGCGACCCGCTCACGGCGGGTCTCGGTCCTCGCGGCCGTGCTCCCGGTCGGCGTGCTGGCCGCGTACACGGTCTGGCGGCTGGGAAGCGGGTACTTCTTCAACCTCTCGGTGCCGGCCGCCCTCGCGTCGACCGTCGTCATCGCCTGGCTGATCGGCAACACGGTCCATCAGAACCGGACGCACGCGGACACGGTTCGCGCCCAGGCCACGCAACAGGCGGTCACGGCCGAGCGGCTGCGGATCGCCCGGGAACTGCACGACATGGTCGCCCACAACATCGGCATCATCGCCATCCAGGCCGGTGTGGGCAGCCTGGTCATGGACACCCAGCCCGCCGAGACCCGCAAAGCGCTGGACGCCATCGAGGCCACCAGCAGAGAGACCCTCGCCGGCCTGCGGCGGATGCTCGGCGCGCTGCGCCGGAGTGACCCGGAGTCCGCGCCGCTGGATCCGCTCCCTGGTCTGGCCGCCCTCGGGCAGCTGGTCGGGAAGACCGCGGCCGCCGGGGTCCGGGTCGACGTCCGGTGGCGTGGGGAGCGTCGCGACCTGCCCTCCGACGTCGACCTGGCAGCCTTCCGCATCGTCCAGGAGTCGGTCACCAACGTCGTGCGGCATTCCGGCACCCGGGACTGCAGCGTCACGGTCGACTACCGCCCCGACGAACTGGCCGTCGATATCGTCGACCTCGGCTCGGGCGGCACCGTCGCAGAGTCCGGATACGGCATCGCCGGAATGCGCGAACGGGTCAGTCTGCTGCACGGCGAGTTCAGCGCCGGGCCGCGTCCGGAAGGCGGCTTCCGCGTGGCAGCTCGGCTTCCGGTGCCTGTGGAGGCAGACCGATGATCCGTGTCGTTCTGGTCGACGACCAGCCCCTGATCCGTTCCGGCCTGCGCGTCCTCATCGCCGACACCCCCGACCTGGAGGTGGCAGGGGAGGCCGGGACCGGTGCCGAGGCGGTGGAACTGGTCCAACGGCTACGGCCGGACGTCGCCATCATGGACATCCGCATGCCCGGCATGGACGGCATCGAGGCCACCCGCCGGATCAACACGGATCCGGAGTCGAAGACCCGCGTCCTCGTCCTCACCACTTTCGACGACGACGAGTACGTCTATGGCGCGCTTCGCGCCGGAGCGAGCGGCTTCCTCGTCAAGGACATGCCGCTGAAGACCATCCTCGACGGGATCAGGGTCGTCGCTGCCGGAGACGCCCTCATAGCTCCGAGCGTCACCCGCCGCCTCATCGAGGAGTTCGCGGCACGGCCCGAACCCGTCGCCACTACCGGCCGGGCGGTGGTCGACGGCATCACCGACCGGGAACGCGAGGTCCTGACCCTCGTCGGCCGCGGCCTGTCCAACACCGAGATCGCCGAAGAGCTCACCATCAGCGTGGCCACCGCCAAGGCCCACCTCGCACGCCTCTTCACCAAACTCGACGCACGCGACCGGGTCCACCTCGTCATCCTCGCCTACGAGATCGGCCTGGTCGCGCCCCCACGGTGAGGTTCACCGGCGGATGACCAGGCCCCTTTGGGCAGCCATAAGACCGGCTTATGGGGTCATAGACAGGGGGCGGGTACCGGCGCGCTTCAGGCGTTATTTAGGGTGACCTAAGTGGCGACACCCATCGCCACGTCGTTTTGCGAAGGGAACCCTGACATGCCCCGCCCCCTCCGGGTAGCGATCGTCGGCGCCGGCCCCGCCGGTATCTACGCCGCTGACGCGCTGCTGAAGTCCGAGGCCGCCAACGAGCCGGGCGTGTCGATCGACATCTTCGAGCGGATGCCGGCTCCCTTCGGTCTGATCCGGTACGGCGTCGCGCCGGACCACCCGCGCATCAAGGGCATCATCACGGCCCTGCACCAGGTGCTCGACAAGCCGCAGGTCCGCCTCTTCGGCAACGTCGACTACGGCACCGATCTGCACCTGGACGACCTGCGCTCGTTCTACGACGCCGTGGTCTTCTCGACCGGCGCCATGGCCGACCGCGAGCTGAAGATCCCCGGCGTGGAGCTGGACGGTGTCTTCGGCGCCGCCGACTTCGCGTCCTGGTACGACGGCCACCCGGACGTCCCGCGCACCTGGGAGCTCTCGGCCGAGAAGGTCGCCGTGCTCGGCGTCGGCAACGTGGCGCTCGACATCGCGCGCATCCTCGCCAAGACGGCGGAGGAGCTGCTGCCGACCGAGATCCCGCCGAACGTCCACGAGGGCCTCAAGGCCAACAAGGCCGTCGAGATCCACGTCTTCGGCCGCCGTGGCCCGGCGCAGGCGAAGTTCAGCCCCATGGAGCTGCGCGAGCTGGACCACTCGCCGAACATCGAGGTCATCGTCAACCCCGAGGACATCGACTACGACGACGGTTCGATCGCCGAGCGCCGTAAGAACAAGCAGACCGACATGGTCGCCAAGACCCTGGAGAACTGGGCGATCCGCGACATCGGCGACCGCCCGCACAAGCTCTTCCTGCACTTCTTCGAGTCGCCGGCCGAGATCCTCGGCGCGGACGGCCAGGTCGTCGGCCTGCGCACCGAGCGCACCGAGCTGGACGGCACCGGCAACGTGAAGGGCACCGGCCAGACCACGGACTGGGACGTGCAGGCCGTCTACCGCGCGGTCGGCTACCTCTCCGACGAGCTGCCCAAGCTCCCCTGGGACGTCGCCAGCGGCACCGTCCCCGACGAGGGCGGCCGGGTCATCGAGGAGGGCGGCGAGCACCTGGCGTCGACGTACGTGACCGGCTGGATCCGGCGCGGCCCCGTCGGCCTCATCGGCCACACCAAGGGCGACGCCAACGAGACGGTCGCGAACCTGCTGGACGACTTCGCCCACGACCGGCTCCTCACGCCCGCCAACCCGGAGACGGACGCGGTCGTCGCCTTCCTGGAGGGCAAGGGCATCACGTACACGACGTGGGAGGGCTGGTACGCCCTCGACGCCGCCGAGAAGGCGCTGGGCGAGCCGCAGGGCCGCGAGCGCGTGAAGATCGTCGAGCGCGAGGACATGCTCCGCGCGAGCGGTGTCGAGCTGGGCTGACCCCGCCCCGCAGACGTAGTACGTACTAGTTACGAACGGGCCCGACGCGTCTCGCCGCGTCGGGCCCGTTCCGTCGAGCCGCCCTACCCTGGAAGCATCCGGGAAGGGAAGTGAGCGGCGATGGCTGCCGTCCCCGTCGTCCAGGCAACCGAACGACAGGCCACCGACCACGCGACCGTCGTCGCGCGGGCGCGGGACGCGGCGGCCCGGGACGCCTGGGCCGAGGCGTACGTCCTGCTCACCGAGGCCGACCGGCACCCCTCCGGCGCCCTCTCCCCCGGCGACCTCGACCTGCTCGCGGACGCCGCGTGGTGGACCGGACACGTGGACGAGTCGGTGGCCGCGCGGCTGCGGGCCCACGCGGCGTACGGAGCGGCGGGCGACCACCGGGGCGCGGGGGCCGTGGCGTGGTGGCTGCACTTCGAGTACCGCTGCCTGGGCCGCCCCGCGGCCGCGGCGGGCTGGCTGCACCGGTCGCGGCACCACCTGGAGCACGTACCGGACTGCCCCGAACAGTGCTTCCTCGCCTGGACGGACGTGGATGAGGCCATCGAGCACGGCGACCCGGCCGCGGCCCTGGCCGCCGCACGCCGCATGACCCACATCGCCGTCGCGTCGGGCGACCCGGGCCTGGTGGCCCTGAGCAGCCAGACCGAGGCGGCGGTACTCCTGGCGGAGGGCCGGCGTGCGGAGGGCATGGCCCTGCTCGACGACGCGATGGTCTCGGTCCTGGCGGGCGAGCTGAGCGGCATGTACACGGGCATACTCTTCTGCCTGGCTCTCAGCCAGTGCATGGAGGCGGCGGACCTCGCCCGCGCGGTGGAGTGGACGGACGCGGCGATGACCTGGTGCGAGGCGCCGTGGTCCCAGCACGTGCGGCCGCCCGAGGCGACAAGTGCGGCGGGTGTGGCGGGTGTGGCGGGCGTGGAGCACGCGCCCGGGTCCTTCACGGACAACCCCTTCCGGGGCCTGTGCCGGATCCACCACGTCGAGGTGCTCGACCTCCTCGGGGCGTGGACGCTCGCCGAGGACGAGGCCGGGCGGGTGTGCGGCGAGGTGATGGTGGACAGCCTGGACGTCGCCGCCGAGGCGTACTACGCGGCCGGCGAGATCCGGCGCCGCCAGGGCCGCCTGGACGCCGCCGCCCGCGCGTACGCGCACGCCCACGAGCTGGGCAGGGTCCCGCAGCCCGGCCTCGCGCTGCTGCGGCTCGCGCAGGGCAAGGCGGACGCGGCCGTGACCGGTCTGCGGCTCGCCCTCGCCTGCGACCCGCGCCACGGGCTCCTGGGCCGGGCCCGGCTGCTCGCCGCCCAGACGGAGGTCACGCTGGCCGTCGGGGACGTGGCCGGGGCCGACGCGGCGGTCGTGGAGCTGGAGGGGCTCGCCGGGACCGGGGGCGTACCGCTCCTGACCGCCATGGCCGACACCGCGCGCGGCGCCCTCGCGCTCGCCCGGCACGAACCGGCCCTCGTTCCGCTGCGCCGCGCGCTCGCGGGCTGGCTGGAGCTGCGGGTGCCGTACGAGGCCGCGCAGGTACGGATGCTCCTGGCCGCCGCCAACCGCGCGGCCGGGGACGAGGAGGCCGCCCGCCTGGAGCTCGTGGCGGCCCGGGCGGCCTTCGAGCGGCTCGGCGCGCTCCCCGACGCCCGCCGCGCGGCGGCCCTGCTGACGGAGCGGCGCCGCCACGCGCTGCCCGGCGGCCTGACCGCCCGCGAGGCGGAGGTGCTGCGGCTGGTCGCGGAGGGTGGCACGAACCGGGAGATCGCCCAGGCCCTGGTCATCAGCGAACACACGGTCGCCCGCCACCTGAACAACATCTTCGCCAAGCTCGACGTGACGACCCGCACCGCCGCCTCGACGTACGCCCACACCCACCACCTGGTCCCGGCGCCCCTATAGGCCGTTTCGCCCATGCCCCGCCCGCCCCTTGATGTGGGTGGTTCGGGCGATGCCCGGCCCCGGTCCCCCGGCCTAGAACGGGTGCATGGACACCACCGACCCCCTCACCCTCACCACGAACTCGCTGGAAACCCTGCGCGGCGCCGTCCGAGGCGAGGTCGTCGTCCCCGGCGACCCCGACTACGACGAGGCCCGCGCGGTCTACAACGCCATGCACGACCGGCGGCCGGCCGTCGTCGTCCGGGCCGTCGACGCGGGCGACGTGATCGCCGGCGTGCTCTTCGCCCGGGACCACGGGCTGCCGCTCGCGGTCCGGGGCGGCGCGCACGCGGTCGCCGGGTACGGAACCGTCGACGACGGGCTCGTCGTCGACCTGACCCGGATGCGCTCGGTCCGCGTCGACCCCGTGGCCCGTACCGCCCGGGCCGAGGGCGGCTGCACCTGGGGCGACTTCAACCACGCCACGCACGCCTTCGGCCTGGCCACCACGGGCGGGGTCGTCTCCACCACCGGCATCGCCGGGCTCACCCTCGGCGGCGGCATGGGCAACCTCGCCCGGCGCTACGGCCTCAGCTGCGACAACCTCGTCCAGGCCGACGTCGTGACCGCCGACGGCACCCTCGTCACCTGCGACGCCGAACGGCACCCCGACCTCTTCTGGGCGCTGCGCGGCGGCGGAGGCAACTTCGGCGTCGTCACCTCGTTCGTCTACCGGCTGCACCCCGTCGACGACGTCCTGGGCGGTGTCGCGTTCTACCCGCTCGACGCGGAGGTGGCCCGCCGGTGGCGCGATCTGGTCGCCGACTCACCCGAGGAGCTGAACACGATCTTCGTCATGGTGCTCGGCCCGGACATGCCGTTCCTGCCGGAACGCTGGCACGGCCGCCCGCTCTGCGGCCTCGTGACCTGCTTCAGCGGCCCGCCCGCGGAGGACGAGAAGGTGCTCGCGCTCCTGGACGACCTGGGCCCCGTCGTCGGCCGGTTCGTGGAGCGGATGCCGTACCCGATGGTCAACACGCTCTTCGACGAGGACCTGCCGCCCGGGCTGTACCACTACTGGAAGGGGAACTTCAGCCGCGAGCTCAGCGACGGCGCCATCGACGTCCACATCCGCTACGGCGAGACCCTGCCCTCGATGGAGAGCGACACCGCGATCTTCCCGATCGACGGCGCCTGCCACCGCGTCGGCCCCGAGGAGAGCGCCTTCGCCTACCGCGACGCCAACTTCTCCGCCGCGTTCGGCACGACCCACACCGACCCCGCCGACAACGAGGCGAACATCGCCTGGACCCGCGCCTACGACGAGGCCCTGCGGCCGCACGCCGAGGAGGCCGGCTACGTCAACTTCATGGACACCGACGACCAGGACCGCGTACGGGCCAACTACCGGCAGAACTACGACCGGTTGCGGACGGTCAAGCGCCGCTACGACCCCGGCAACCTCTTCCGCCTCAACCACAACATCGCGCCGTGAGCGGAGCTCAGAGCAGCGTCCGCGCCGTCGCGAGCAGCCGTGCCGTGTCGTCCGCGCAGAGCGCGAGCGCGTTGCCGACGGTGTTCAGGACGTCCCGCTCCGAGGGGCTGTACGCCCCGTCCGCGAGCGCGATCCGCGCGCCCTGGAGCAGGATCGACTCGCGCCCGGAGGCGGCCAGGTGCGGGGCGAGCGGCTCCAGGGCCTCGTGCAGCTCGATGGCGAGGGCCGCGCCCCCGCAGTCCGCGTCCGGCAGGAACCGGCCGGTGTCGGCTTCGAGCGCCTCGACCAGGTCCGTGAGCTGGACGCCGGTGCACTCGTCGTACCCGGCGGCGCGGACGGCCGCGACGGCGGTGTCCACGGCCGTACGGGACGAGGTGCCGCCCGCCGCCAGAACGGCGAGGGCGACGGTGTGCACGGCGTCCCGCAGCATCGCGGCGAAGCGGCTCGTCGTGGGGTGGTCGAGGGCATCGGTGCCGAAGTGCGTGTGACAGCCCGCGCACTCGATGACCGGCCCCGCGTGGCCCCGGGGCAGCAGCGGCACGCCGAGGACGGCGAACCGCCGACGTCCGGTCCGGCGACGGTAGTTGCGGTCCCCGCCGCACTCCTCGCAGAAGAACTCGCCGTCACCGACGGTGTTCCAGGAGGTACGAATGCCGCAGAGGGTTACTTTTCGGCTACGTGACTCTCGGGCAGACAGCACGCCGCACCTCCCTTGACGAACCGGCGACTTTGCCGACGTGGGGAGTGATGTTAGCCACATCCTTGATGCGGCGTCAGCACCCCGTCAGCAGATCGCCACCGACTTGGCCGAGACGCGCCACCGTCAGGAGACCCGCCCGCGCCGCCTGCGCACCGAGTACGCCACGAATACGCCGCCCAGGGCCACGGTCCCGACCGCCACCCCCACGACACCCGGCCCGAACGCGGATCCGGTACTGGCGAGATCACCCTCAGGGGTGGTCGGGGAGGGCGCGGGGGTCGCCGGAGCGCTGCTCTCGGCGGGCGTCGAGGGGGACGCGGACGGCTCCCCCTCCTTGACGCTCGGCTCCTCCGGCTCGGGCTGCTCCGGGACGACGGTCGGCGTCGGCTTCGGCTCCTCGGGCGTGACGGGGTCGCCCGGCCCCGCGTTCTTGGGCAGGCAGCCGGTGAAGGTCATCTGGTGCGTCTCGGCGCCGGGCACGGAGAGCAGCTCCTCGGCGACGACCGAGCCGTTGACGTGGCCGGGGCCGACGCCCTTGCCGCCCAGCTCCACCTTGGCGTTCGGCGCGAGGATCGTGCCCGGCCAGGAGGTGTAGTTCTTCTTCACGCTCTCGGCCTGCGGGAAGTTCCACAGCAGCTCGGAGCGGACCTGCTTGAAGGCCGAGCTGCCCGCCGCGTAGTCGTCCTGGACGAAGCGGCCCGCGGTCTCGTCCCAGAGGTTCACGCCGTACGTGGGGGTGGTGCCCATGTCGTACGAGGTGCCGATCACGTTGACGAGGGTCGTGGCGCCGGCCGGGACCTTGACCGAGATCTCGGCGGCCTTCTGGAGGTCCTCGGCGGCGACGGCGAAGACGTTGAGCTCCTTGTCGGTGCCGGTCAGGAGCAGCCCGTGGGAGCCCTGGGGCACGGTGACGGTGCCGTTGGGCTGGACGGCCGCCCAGCCAGCGGAGAGGCTCCGCAGGGCGGCGAACTCCTTGCCGAAGTCGATCGGGGAGGTCGGGGATGCGCCGCTCGCGTGGCGTCCGTCGACGGCGAAGTCGGCGGTGGAGCGGTCGTCCAGCTTTCCGTAGACGGCGCTGCCCTTGGACACGACGACCTGGTTGGCGTGGAGCGTGCCGCCCACGACGAGGCTGCGGCCGCCGGGGAGCTTCGCGAGGTCGGCGTCGGTGAGCCGGGAGCCGACCGAGAAGCCCTGGCCGGTGGCGCCGTCACCGAAGTACGCGTCCCCACCGACCGCGACCGCGCCCTCGGAGTCGGAGAAGCGGGTGGAGTCCTTCTCGACGAACTCGGCGTAACCACCGGCCGCGCCGAGAGGGGCGCACGACAGCGTGGCCGTCGGGGTGGCGGAGGCGGCCGGGGCCCAGAGCAGGGCGGTGCCGGTGACCGCGAGGACGGCGGCCACGGCGGCGGGCGTACGCATGGAGGAACTCCAGGTCAGGGAGTGCGGAAGGGGGTCGTCCGAGTGGACGAGCCGACCTTCCGGCACTCCCTGATGTGGCGTCAACTACCCGCACATACGGGTAATTGGGGCACCGTCGACGGTTCTCCCTTAAGCCAACCTGAAGGCGTGACCGAGGTCACAGTTTGACTGTTCGGGTCGGCCGATCGTCCGGATCAGCGCGCGGAGCGGTTGACCGCCGAGATGACGGCCTTCAGCGAGGCGCGCGTGGTGTTGGCGTCGATGCCGATGCCCCACAGGACCTGGCCGTCGATGGCGCACTCGATGTACGAGGCGGCCTGCGCGGAGGCGCCCTCGCTCATGGTGTGCTCCTGGTAGTCCAGCAGTCGGGCGTCCACGCCGATCGCCTGCAGGGCGGCGAAGAAGGCGGAGATCGGACCGTTGCCGGAGCCGCTCAGGACGGTGTCGACGCCGTCCACGACCGCCTCGACGGTCAGGGTGTCGGTGCCGTCGGTGTCGGAGGTGGTCTGGCCGGAGCGCAGCTGGATGCGTCCCCAACGAGCGTCGGCGTCGCCCGGGTTCGGCAGGTACTCGTCCTGGAAGACCGACCAGATCGCGGCCGGCGTGACCTCGCCGCCCTCGGTGTCCGTCTTCTGCTGGATGATCTTCGAGAACTCGATCTGCATCCGGCGCGGCAGGTCCAGCTTGTGGTCGTTCTTCAGGACGTACGCGATACCGCCCTTGCCGGACTGCGAGTTGACCCGGATGACGGCCTCGTAGGAGCGGCCGACGTCCTTCGGGTCGATGGGCAGGTACGGCACCGCCCACTCGATCTCGTCCACGGTCTTGCCGGCGGCGGCCGCGTCGGCCTCCATGGCGTCGAAGCCCTTCTTGATGGCGTCCTGGTGGGAGCCGGAGAAGGACGTGTAGACCAGGTCGCCCGCGTAGGGGTGGCGCGGGTGGACCTCCATCTGGTTGCAGTACTCGCTGGTGCGACGGATCTCGTCGATCTGCGAGAAGTCGATCTGCGGGTCGACGCCCTGCGAGAACAGGTTCATGCCCAGCGTCACCAGGTCGACGTTGCCGGTGCGCTCGCCCTGCCCGAACAGGCAGCCCTCGATGCGGTCGGCGCCGGCCATGATGGCCAGCTCGGCCGCCGCCACGGCCGTACCGCGGTCGTTGTGGGGGTGGACGGACAGGCAGATGTACGGGCGGCGGGTCAGGTTCCGGGACATCCACTCGAACCGGTCCGCGTGCGTGGAGGGCGTCGAACGCTCCACGGTGGCGGGCAGGTTGAGGATGATCTCGCGGCCCTCCTCGGGCTGCCAGACGTCACAGACCGCCTCGCAGACCTCCAGGGCGAAGTCCAGCTCGGTGTCGGTGAAGATCTCGGGGCTGTACTGGTAGCCGAAGACCGTCTCGTCGCCCAGCAGCTTGTCCGCGTACTCCATGACCAGCCGCGTGCCGTCGACGGCGATCTGCTTGATGTCCTCCTTCGAGCCGCGGAAGACGACCCGGCGGAAGGTGGGCGCGGTGGCGTTGTACATGTGGACGGTGGCGCGCTTGGCGCCGACCAGGGACTCCACGGTCCGCTCGATCAGGTCCTCGCGGGCCTGGGTCAGTACGGAGATGGTGACGTCGTCCGGGATCGCGCCCTCTTCGATGATGGAGCGCACGAAGCCGAAGTCGGTGTCACTCGCGGACGGGAATCCGACCTCGATCTCCTTGTAGCCCATGCGCACCAGCAGGTCGAACATCGCGCGCTTGCGGGCGGGGCTCATCGGGTCGATCAGGGCCTGGTTGCCGTCGCGCAGGTCGGTCGACAGCCAGCGGGGGGCCTTGGTGACGCGCTGCTCGGGCCAGGTCCGATCGGGGATGTGCACGGCCTCGTACCGGCCGTACTTGTGGATCGGCATCCCGGACGGCTTCTGCGTCTGGGTGGCGTTGGTGATGGGCGTGGGGCGACCGACAGGCTGGGACATTGCGTTGGGCTCCTCGGGTCCAGCGGGAGTGGGGGTCCCCCTGCTCGAGCGAAGTCGAGAGCTTGGGGGAGGCCGACTGGTCGAACGCAACACCAGGTCCCGCGGGGAGGGGGTCGGCCTACGACTACAGGCCCTCGCCGCGGCAGCTAAGGAGAAGCAGCCCGAAACGCATGATGTGCCGCAGCCTAGCTGAGGTCCGCCGAGCGCGGACATCTCGGTCCAGTATGCGGGACGGGCGAGAACGAAAATACGAAAAGGTGACGAATCACTCCATTTCGCGGATCATGGTCGCCTCTAGTGACAGTGGCGTGACCCAGTGCCACATTGCTGGGATGACCTCAGTCTTCTGCACGATCGTGCCCCCGCACCTCCTGGAGCACCTGGCCGCGTCCGACAACCCGGCCGTCGCGGCGACCGCCCGCCGCACCCTGGTCGCCGACGCGGCCAACCGGACCGGCCGCCTGCTGTCCCTTCCGGAAGCGCCCACGGCCGTGGCGCCGGGCGCCGAGTCCGCCCGCCCCCGGCGGACCGTCTATGACGCGCAGGGCGCCACGGAGCTGCCGGGCGTCGCGGTCCGCGAGGAGGGCCGGGAGGCGACCGGGGACGCCACCGTCAACCGCGCGTACGCGGGGCTCGGCGCCACCTTCGACCTCTTCCTGAAGGCCTTCCAGCGGGACTCGATCGACGGCGCGGGGCTGCCGCTCCTCGCGACCGTCCACTACGACCGGAACTACGGCAACGCGTTCTGGAACGGCGAGCAGATGGTGTTCGGCGACGGCGACGACGAGATCTTCCTCGACTTCACGCTCCCGGTGGACGTGATCGGCCACGAGCTGGCGCACGGCTTCACGCAGTACACGGCGAACCTGGAGTACTTCAGCCAGTCCGGCGCGCTGAACGAGTCCGTCTCGGACGTCTTCGGCTCGCTGGTGAAGCAGTACGGGCTCGGCCAGAACGCCGACCAGGCCGACTGGCTGATCGGCGAGGGCCTCTTCCACCCGAACGTCCAGGGGACGGCGCTGCGCTCCATGAAGGCCCCCGGCACGGCGTACGACGACGACGTCCTCGGCAAGGATCCGCAGCCGGGCCACATGGACGACTACGTCCGCACGAGCCGGGACAACGGCGGGGTCCACATCAACTCCGGCATCCCGAACCACGCCTTCTACCTGGCGGCCACGGAACTGGGCGGCAAGGCCTGGGAGCGGGCCGGCCAGATCTGGTACGACGTGATGACCGGCGGCACGCTCACCCCCGAGACCCGCTTCACCGAGTTCGCCACGGCCACGGTCGCGGCGGCGAAGGCCCGCTACGGCGACGGGGCGGAGATCCAGGCCGTCCTGAAGGCCTGGTCGGCCGTCGGCGTACCGACGGACTGATAGACCTGCCCCATGCGTATTCGAGTGCGGCGCACGGGCGGTTTCGCGGGCATCGAACGGTCGGCCGAGGTGAACACCTCCGGCCGACCGGACGCCGGGGAGTGGCACACCCTGGCCGCCACGGTCGTCCGGGAGGGCGACGGTGGCGGCGACACGCGGGGCGTCCGGGACGGCTTCTCGTACGAGATCACGGTCGACGACGAGACAATGCGTTGCTGCGACCCCAGCCTGACGGAGTCGCAGCGGACACTGATCGAGAAGGTCCTGAAGGAAGGCGCCTAGCCTTTTGCGGCTAGGTCTTTACGGCTAGAAGCCGAGCTTCCGCAGCTGCTTCGGGTCGCGCTGCCAGTCCTTGGCGACCTTCACGTGGAGGTCGAGGAAGACCGGGGTGCCGAGGAGTGCCTCGATGTGCTTGCGGGACTTCATGCCGACCTCCTTCAGGCGGCTGCCCTTCGGGCCGATGATGATGCCCTTCTGGCTGGGGCGCTCGATGTAGACGTTCGCGTGGATGTCGAGCAGCGGCTTGTCCGCCGGGCGGTCCTCGCGGGGGATCATCTCCTCGACCACCACCGCGATCGAGTGCGGCAGCTCGTCCCGTACGCCTTCGAGGGCGGCCTCGCGGATCAGCTCGGCGACCATCACCATCTCCGGCTCGTCCGTGAGGTCGCCCTCCGGGTAGAGCGGCGGGGACTCCGGGAGGAGCGGGATCAGCAGGTCGGCGACCAGCTGGACCTGCTTGTCGCCGACGGCCGAGACCGGCACGATCTCGCGCCACTCGAAGCCCAGCTCCTTGGCGAGCTGGTCGACGGCGATGAGCTGCTCGGCGAGCGTCTTGGAGTCGACCAGGTCGGTCTTGGTGACGATCGCGACCTTCGGGGTCTTCTTGATCCCGGCCAGCTCCTTGGCGATGAAGCGGTCGCCGGGGCCGAGCTTCTGGTCGGCGGGCAGGCAGAAGCCGATCACGTCGACCTCGGCCCAGGTGGTGCGCACGATGTCGTTCAGCCGCTCGCCCAGGAGCGTGCGCGGCTTGTGGAGACCGGGCGTGTCCACCAGGATCAGCTGCGCCTCCGGGCGGTGCACGATGCCGCGGACGGTGTGCCGGGTGGTCTGGGGCCGGTTGGAGGTGATCGCCACCTTCTGGCCGACCAGAGCGTTCGTGAGGGTGGACTTGCCCGCGTTGGGGCGGCCGACGAAGCAGGCGAAGCCGGCCCGGTGGACGGCTTCGGATTCTTGGTTACGAGCGCTCATGGGGGCCATTGTCCCCGATCCCGGCCCCCTCACGTACCTCAGTGCCCGGCGGAGCCCGCTCGGCCCGCCTGGACCCGCCGTGCGCGGAGCGCGATCAGGGCCACGACTCCCCCGACGAGCACCACCCCGGCGGCCAGCCACGGCAGCGCGAGGAAGGAGGCCCGGCCGGACTCCCGTACGTCCTTCGCGGTGGCCGTGAGCGTCACCTCGCCCCAGTCGAACTGCGGCGAACCCGTCCACCGCTCGGTCAGCCGGATCTTCTGCCGGGGCAGCAGCTCGGAGGGGATCTTCGCCAGGTCGCGGGCGAGCAGGGTGCGCCCGAAGACGCCCTCGGCGCGCAGGGCCACCTTGGGATTGAGGGTCACGTTGCCGCGGTTGTGGAGCGTGTACGAGATGACGGCGGTGGACGAACCCGCGCCGGGGACGAGCGGCCGGTCCTGGTCGAGGGTGACGTCCTCGACGGCGAGGGCCGGGACGGTCGGGCCGTTGACCCGGAGGTAGACCCGGGCCCCGACCGCGCGCTGGACACCGACGGCGACCGAGCCGCTGCCCGCCTCGATCCGCTCGTCGAGAGCGACGACGGCGCCGGGGTGGTCGCCGGGCTCGGCGTCCTCGGGGACGGTCAGGGTGTACGGCACGGTGACCTTGGAGCGGGGCGGGACGGTCACGCGGGCGCGCTCGGGTTTGATCCAGGCTCCGGCGCCGGTCTGCTTCTCCTGGCTGGTGCGGACGGCGAAGCCGCCGTCGCGCTCGGTGTTGTACGCGTCGGCTCCGTAGAGCCGGAAGGTCAGTGGGGCCCCGGTCTTGTTGGCGACGGTGACCTGGTCCTTCACGGTCGTGCCGGGGTCGGCGGAGAGGTAGAAGTACGGCCGGCTGCCGAGCTCGGATGCGGCCGGGTAGACCGCCCACTCGCCGTTCTCGGCGGCCCGGGCGGCCGGGGCCACCGCCACGCCGATCAGCGTGAGCGCCGCCGCGAGGAGGAAGACGTACAGCTTGCTGCGCACGGTGCGGAACCCCCTGTGGCTCGGAGCGGGCCGACCGGGTGCGCGCCCGGCCCGCTGTGTGCGTACTGCGGATCAGCTGAGCGTGAGCGTCAGGACGCCCGCGTACGCACCGGGCGCGGTGAACGCCGGGACGTCGAGGGAGACCTTGGCGTCGACGGTGAACTCGCCGCCGGTGAGCGTGCCGTTCGGCGTCGAGGCGAGGGTCGCCCCGCCGCTGCCGACCGCGCCGGCCGAGCCGGGTACGCAGGTGCTCGGGCTGCCGGCCTTGGTGGTGCAGGCCGGGGTCCAGCTGAGCGCGCCGGCGCCGATGGAGCCGCCGGGCCCGGTGAAGTCGGTGACCTTGCCGGTCAGGGACCAGCCCGCGGGGCCGCCGCGGAAGTCCTTGACCGTCACCGTCTTCAGGTCGCCGGTCGCCGCGCCGCCCTGACCGAAGTCGACGGACGACAGCTGGACGGCGTCACCGGCCTGGGTCATCGACAGTTCGCCCGCCGTGACCGCGGCCGTGAGCTTCTGGCTGTTCGGCGGCTGCGGGGTGTCGTCGATGACGGTGTACGCGGCCGGTCCTGCGCCCTTCTCCGGGTCCCAGGCCGCCCCCTCGTACGCCACGATCCCTGTGGTCGCCTTGTCGTTGACCTTCAGGCGGGCGACGAAGCCGCCCTCGCTGTCGGTCGTGACGGTCATCTTGTCGGCGGTCTCCGCCCCGCCGGCCCGGCCGACGACGGTGACCTCGGCGAGCGGGGTGAACTTGGCGCCGGTCACGGTGACCCGGACGCCGGGTGCGCCGGAGGCCGCGCCGAGCGAGACGTTCCGCTCGTTGGCGCCCGGCTGCGCGCTCGCGACGACCGTCTCGGAGACGGGCGCGGGCGGGTTGAGGACCGAACAGGGGGTGTCCAGCTCCATGATGTAGCTGGTGTGGATGTTGTAGTCACCGGGCGAGAGCGTGATCGAGCCGGGCGCGGTGACCGTGAACGTACCGGTCATCGAGAACGACGGGAACGTGCCTTTGCCGGGGACCGGCGGGTTCTTCTTCGGCCCGGCCACGGTGACCGCGCCGGACTGGGCGCCGCCGAGGGTGACCTTGCCGGTCGGGGTCATGATGTCGGCGGGCAGGGCCAGGTCCACGGGGTTCGAGGCGGCCGGCTTGGTGATCGTGTACGTCACCGTGACGGTGTCGCCGACCTTGGGCGTGGCCTTGTCGACCGTGATCTGGGCCTTCGTGATGCCCTCGATGGGCGGGATGCCGGCGATCGGCGGCGGAACGCAGCGGGTGGGGAATTCCACCTCCTGCGACGCGGTCCCCAACGCGCCGGCCGGAGACGCCAGCGCGCCGCCCGCTGCGAACACGAGGGCCGTGGCCCCGAGAGCGGCGGTCCAGCGCCGTCTTCGGGTCCGGGTCCGGGTGGGCGAAAGTGCCATGTGTGCCCCCTCCTGAGGGATGAGAGGGCGCCATTGACGGCTGCGGGCCAGGAGAAGTCAATGGAATCGAAATGCACCGACTGATGACCCATCAGATACTGTCAAGATCGACGTTTCACCTGGTCACAGGGGGTACCACGGGAGGGTCGGGACGGGCGCAGCACAGGTACCGGCGCCGCCTGTGGCGACGCCGGTGAAGGAACGGAGGAGCAGGTCGCGCTAGAACACGAACGGGCCGGGCGACTGCGAGGTGACCGCGTCGCAGTTCACGGTGACACCGAAGATCGTCATCGTCAGCGCGGTGCCGGCGAAGTACGAGTTGAGACTGTCACCGATGGCCACCGTCCCGTTGAGGGGACCGATGGTGACGGACTGCTGCGCCGCCAGCGCCGGGTTCTTCTGGCCGCTGAACACACGGGTGCCGCCACCGCCCTTGGCCATCGTGAGCTGGGCGTTGATGGTGTCGGCGCCGACCGCGACCGGCGTCTTGACGGCCGAGGTGAGGGTGATCGTCGCGGCGGTGCCGCTCTGCGTGGCCTGGAGGGTGGCGAGCCCGCCGCCCCAGATCCCGCAGTCGTACGTGGCGGTGGCGGTGCCCGGCGTCACCGCGCCGGCCGCCGGGGCGAAGGCGAGAGCGGTCGCGGCGAGCGCGCCCGCGAGGACCGCGCCGATGCCTAACCCGCCTCTGCTGATGCCTCTCATGTGGTCGTACCCCTTCCCGATGAAGCACGCAGGGGTGCGGACGCTGCGTGAAGGCGTGAATCTGACGGTCCGTCGGACCGACCGCTGCCATTGATGCGCAACGGGCCGAGGAAGACAAGAGACGTTTCGTTGATTCTTCACAAACACACAAAGGGGGCCCGGCACGCTGCCAGGCCCCCTTCTGTTCAGCTGTGGAACTGCCTCAGCCCGCCGTGACCGCCGCGCGCAGCTGCCCGTCGGGCCCGGCGAGCAGCACCGGGGTGTCCGGCCCGCCGAGGTCGCGTACCGCCGCGCGGTCCTCGTCCGAGGCGGCGTCGGCGGTCGAGACGACGGCCGCGGCCTCCAGGGACTGGGCCCCGCTGGCCACGGCCATCGCCACGGCCGTCTGGAGCGCGCTCAGCTTGAGCGACTCCAGGGCCACGGTCCCGGCCACGTACGTGCGGCCGGTCTCGTCCCGTACCGCCGCCCCCTCGGGCACACCGTTACGGGCGCGGGCGCTGCGCGCCAGCGTGATGATCTTGAGGTCCTCGGCGCCGAGGTCGCCGTGGTCGGGCTGAAGTGTCATGGACCGAGGATAGGTCGGCGGGCGGGATCAGCTCTTGGCGCCCTTGACGAACTTGTCGGTGGCGATCTTGGCGAGCGCGTCGAATTCCTTGCGGCCGGAGGCGGCGGCCGGGTCGTGCGCCAGCCGGATCACACCGGTGCCCTGGCGGGCTACCAGCAGGTTCACCTCTGTCGCATAATCGAAGTCGGGGATGCTCAGCTTCACCCGCAGGGCGTGGGCCTCCTCGGCCCCCTGCGGCGCGGTGAGCTTCTCGACGGTGGCCTGCACCTTCATGTCCTCCGCCGTGGCGCCGAATCCGGTGCAGCTCTCCAGGGCGCCGCCCAGCTTCGTGACGAAGTCGGTGGCACCGGTGCCCGCGAATGTCAGGACCTCCTGGTTGAGCGTGGTGCCTGCGCCATGCTCGAAGTCGCCCGAGGCACCGAGCGTCGCGCCGGACAGTTTGTCCGCGAACAGGCCCCCGATCGGCAGACACTCGGCCTTGTCGACCTTGGTGAGCCTCGGGCCCTTCTCGGCCTTGACGGCCCTCCAGGCCGACGGCAGGTCCTTCAGCTCCAGGACGCCGGCCTTCATCTGCGCGGCCGTCAGCGGCGTGGCGGCGGCCGGGGCGGCCGACGTCGTCTGCGAGGCGGCCGGCTTGTCGGCGGACGCGTCCTTCTTGGTGTCGTCCTGGGCCTCGCCGCCACCGCACGCGGCGACGAAGGCGAGAGCGGAGACGGTGAGGGCCGCGGCCAGACCGTGGCGGATGCGCGTACGCATGATTGGAGCCCCTTGTGGGTGCGAGCGGAACGGTACGACCGACACCGGTAGGGGGACGTACGGCCGGAACGCCAGGAGAATATCCGGCGGCCGGGACGTTCCTGTGCGCAGGGGCGCGCCCCGTCCGCGTCGCTCAGCCCGCGATCGGGTACATCGCCCCGCGCCTGCCCTCCGGGGAGACCAGCCAGGTCAGCTTCGCCTCGGTGTCCGCGAGCGGCAGCGGGGTGTGCATGACGATCGTCAGGTCGGGGCGGGCCGGCACCCGCAACTGCGTGGCCTCCATGAGGAGTTCGCCGACGATCGGGTGCTCGATCCGCTTGCGGAGCTGGCCGCCAGGGGAGATGTCACGGCGCTCCCAGAGCGCCGTGAACTCCGCGCTCGCCGCCTTCGCCTCCTCCACCACCTCGCGGAAGCCGTCGTCGTCCGGGCACTCCGAGCAGGCGGCCCGGAACTGGGCGACGACCTGCGGCGCGAGGCGCTCCCAGTCGGCGGCGCGGGAGCGGTAGAGCGGGTCGGTGAAGAAGGAGATCAGGCAGTTCTGCGAGGTCTCCGGCCGCATGCCGAGGACCACCGACGCCGACTCGTTGTACATGATCGCGTTCCAGTACACGTCCATGATGTGCGCCGGGAACGGCATCCACGCCTCGATCAGCCGGCGAAGGCCCGCGCACATGTCCCGCGCCGCCGGATCGACCTCGGGCGCGGGCGGGTTGAGGGCGGCGAGGACGTACAGATGGCGCCGCTCGGCCGGGCTGAGCCGCAGCACTCGGGCGACCGCGTCGAGGACCTGCGAGGAGACCGTGATGTCGCGGCCCTGCTCCAGCCACTGGTACCAGGAGACGCCGACGCCAGCGAGGACGGCGACCTCCTCGCGGCGCAGGCCCGGCGTGCGGCGGCGGGCGCCGCCGTCCGGGAGTCCCGCCTCGGCCGGGGTGACCCGGGCCCGACGGCTCATCAGGAACTCGCGCAGTTCGCCCAGTCGGTGTGCCTTGCCGGCATCGTTCTCGACCGCTGTGGCCACGGTTAGCTTCCTCCCCCTGGATGCCTGGTGGTGCGACCAACAGGATAAGTTCCCGCTCCCCACGGTTGTTCCCTGGCACCGAGGGTGGTGTCCATGGCAACAACCCTCGACTCACCGACCACCCCGACCCCCGCCCCGCAGGCCCCGCCCGCTCTGAACGGCCGCGCCCGGCTCGTCCTCTTCGTGCTGTGCGCCGCCCAGTTCATGGTGGCGCTCGACTTCTCCGTCCTGAACGTGGCGCTGCCCGTCCTCGGCGCCGACCTCGGCATGAGCCCGTCCGCGCTCCAGTGGGCGGTGACCGCCTTCGCCCTGCCGTCCGGCGGGTTCCTGCTGCTCTTCGGGCGGATCGGCGACCTGTTCGGGCGCAAGAAGCTGTTCCTCGGGGGTCTCGCGCTCTTCGGCGCGGCCTCACTGCTCGCGACCTTCGCCTGGGACCCGGCCTCCTTCCTCGCCGGGCGGGCCCTCCAGGGCCTGGGCGCGGCGGCGATCGTGCCGACCGGCATGTCCCTGCTGACGACGACCTTCCCCGAGGGCCCGCAGCGGGCCCGGGCGCTCGGCATCTCCGGGACGCTGATGTCCCTCGGCTTCACCATCGGCATGGTGCTCGGCGGGGTCATGACCGACACCCTGGGCTGGCGCTCGACGATGGGGCTGCTCGCGCTGTTCAGCCTGATCGTGCTGCCGCTCGCCCCCGGTGTGCTGCGCGAGTCGCGGACCGCCGAGCGGCCGCGCCTCGACGTGCCGGGCGCGGTGACCGTGACCGGCGGGCTGCTCGCCGTGATCTACGCCCTGTCGACGGCGGCCGAGCGCGGCTTCGGCGGTACGGACGTCCTGGTCACGCTGGTGGGCGGGGTGCTGCTGCTCGTGGCCTTCGTGGCGGTCGAGTCCCGGCACGAGTCCCCGTTGGTCTCGCTGCCGATGCTGCGTCGCCGGACGGTGGCCTTCGGCAACCTGGGCGGGCTCGTGACGTTCTCGATGATGTCCACGGTCGTCTTCGTGCTGACGCTGTACCTCCAGGAGACCCTGGGCCTCTCGGCCTTCGGCACCGGCCTGGTCTTCGGCGTGCAGGGCGTCCTGTCGGTGCTCGCCGGTTCGCTCGCCTCGAAGATCATCGGCCGGTTCGGCGCCCGCCGCACGCTGGTGGTCGCCCTGTTCGGCCAGGGCGTGTTCGTGGCGACGCTCCTCGGCCTCGGCTCGGAGTCGGGCGCGGTGTTCGCGACGGTCGGCGTCTCGCTGGCCAGCATGTTCCACCTGGCCGCGATCATCTCGTACGGCGTGACCGTCACCTCCGGCGTCCCGGACGAGGAGCAGGGCCTGGCGACCGGCCTGGTGACGACGACCCAGCAGGTCGGCCTCACCGTCGGCATCCCGCTGCTCGGCGTCCTCGCGACGACCGGCCCGAGCCTGTACGACGGGGTGCGCACGGTCCTCGCGATCGACGCGGCGATCGTGGTCGCGGCGGCCCTGCTGCTCGCCGTGGGCCTGCGGAAGCGCGCCTAGGCGGTGTCTCGTCGATCAGGCCGGATCAGGGAGCGGCGTCTGGTGCCGTGCATCGCAAGGCGGAGGAGGGCGTCAACGCGGTGGGGGCACCTCCCGTGCCCGAAGGGCTACGGGGGAGTTGGCAACCGACGACAACGCGGCTGGGGGTGCCCCCTGCTCGAAGAGCTTGGGGGAGCGGTGCCAGACGCCGCGAGCCCGGCATGATCGGCGAGACACCCCCTAGGGTGTCAGGGCCGGTCGAGCCGGAGCCGTACCGCCTTCGGCAGGCCCGCGACCACCAGGTCGTAGGAGTCCTCGACGAGCTCCCGGACCATGCGGTCCGGGAGTCCGCCGACGGTCACCGTGTTCCAGTGCCGCTTGTTCATGTGGTAGCCGGGGGCCACCGCCGGGTACTCCTCGCGGAGCCGGACCGCCTCCTCCGGCTCGCACTTGAGGTTGATCCGCAGCGGCCGGCCGTCGAGCCAGGACAGCGCGAACAACTTCCCGCCGACCTTGAAGACGGAGGTGTCGGGCCCGAAGGGGAACTCCTCCGTCGCGTCGTTGAACTCCAGGCAGAAGGCGCGCAGCTGGTCAGGCGTCATCCCTCGTCGTCCCTTCCGGGTCGGCCCGTACGGGCTCCACGAGCACCGTCACGATCTTGTTCCGGCGGCCCGCCGGGGACTCGGCGGTCATCCGCAGCGAGCGCCCGTCGGGCAGCTCCACGACCGCCTTGGCCCCGGCGATCGGCACCCGGCCGAGCGCCTTGGCGAGCAGGCCGCCGACGGTCTCCACGTCCTCGTCGTCGAACTCGTCCGGGCCGAAGCCGTACAGCTCGCCGAGGTCGCCGATGTCGAGGCGGGCGGTGACGCGGTAGCTGTCCCCGCCCAGCTCCTGGACGGGCGGCAGCTCACGGTCGTACTCGTCGGTGATCTCGCCGACGATCTCCTCCAGGATGTCCTCGATGGTGACGATCCCGGCCGTGCCGCCGTACTCGTCGATGACGACGGCGACGTGGTTGCGCTCCTGCTGCATCTCGCGCAGCAGGTCGCCCGCGTTCTTGGTGTCCGGCACGAAGGTGGCCGGCCGCATCGCCGTCGACACGAGGTCGGACTCGGAGTCGCGGTTGACGTGCGTCTTGCGGACCAGGTCCTTCAGATACACCATGCCGACGATGTCGTCCTCGTTCTCGCCGGTCACCGGGATCCGGGAGAAGCCGGAGCGCAGCGCGAGGGTGAGGGCCTGACGCACGGTCTTGTACCGCTCGATGCAGACGAGATCGGTGCGCGGCACCATGACCTCCCGTACGAGCGTGTCGCCGAGCTCGAAGACGGAGTGCACCATCCGGCGCTCGTCGTCCTCGATCAGCGACTCCTGCTCGGCCAGGTCGACCATGGCCCGCAGCTCGGCCTCGGAGGCGAAGGGGCCCTTGCGGAAGCCTTTGCCGGGGGTGAGCGCGTTGCCGATCAGGATGAGCAGCTGCGGGATCGGGCCCATGATCCGGGCCAGCGGCAGCAGGACGTACGCGGAGGCGGTCGCCGTGTTCAGCGGGTGCTGGCGGCCGATGGTGCGCGGCGAGACGCCGACGGCGACGTACGAGACGAGCACCATCACCGCCATGGCGACGAGCAGGGCCTCCCAGGTCTCGGGGAACTCCTCCAGGCACGCGTACGTGACGAGGACCCCGGCCGCCATCTCGCAGGCGACCCGGACGAGCAGTGCCACGTTGAGGTAGCGGGTCGGGTCGGCGGCGACCTGCGCGAGCTTCTCGGCGCCGCGCCGCCCGGACCGTACGGCCTCGGCGGCGCGGAAGCTGGAGACGCGGGCGATGCCGGCCTCGGCGCAGGCGGCGAGCCAGGCGACGATCACCAGCGCGACCGCTCCGAGGATGAGCGATGCGTTCATCGGGGGCCCGATCCCCGGGTCAGGAGACGGTGGGCGCCGGCGAGGGGCCGGTGTGGCCCTTCTCCGCGCGCCAGCCGTCGACGATGGCCGCCTGGAGGCCGAACATCTCGGCCTTCTCGTCCGGCTCCTCGTGGTCGTAGCCGAGCAGGTGCAGCACTCCGTGGACGGTCAGGAGCTGGAGCTCCTCGTCCATGGAGTGCTGCGTCGGCGCGTCCTTGCCCTGCTGGGTGGCGACCTCGGGGCAGAGCACGATGTCGCCGAGGAGCCCCTGCGGGGGTTCCGCGTTGTCGTCGTCCTTCGCCGGCGGACGCAGTTCGTCCATCGGGAAGGACATGACGTCCGTCGGGCCCGGGAGGTCCATCCACTGGATGTGGAGCTGCTCCATCGCCTCCGCGTCGATGACGATGATCGAGAGCTCGGAGAGCGGGTGGATGCGCATCCGCGCGAGCGCGTAGCGGGCGATGTCGAGGATCGCCTGCTCGTCGACCTCGGTTCCGGACTCGTTGTTGACGTCGATCGACATGGTGCTCTTCTACTGCTTCCCGTTGCGGCTGTCGTACTGCTCGTACGCGTCGACGATACGGCCGACGAGCCGGTGCCGGACGACATCCTGGGAGGTGAGCGTCGAGAAGTGGACGTCCGGGACGCCGTCCAGGATGTCCCTGACCTGACGGAGACCGCTGTGGGTGCCGCGGGGCAGGTCGACCTGGGTGACGTCACCGGTGATGACGATCTTGGATTCGAAGCCGAGGCGGGTGAGGAACATCTTCATCTGCTCGGGGTTCGTGTTCTGCGCCTCGTCGAGGATGATGAACGCGTCGTTGAGCGTCCGGCCTCGCATGTACGCCAGCGGCGCGACCTCGATCGTGCCCGAGGCCATCAGCTTCGGGATCGAGTCGGGGTCGAGCATGTCGTGCAGGGCGTCGTAGAGCGGCCGCAGGTACGGGTCGATCTTCTCGTAGAGCGTGCCGGGCAGGAAGCCGAGCCGCTCACCCGCCTCGACGGCCGGCCGGGTCAGGATGATCCGGGTGACCTGCTTGGACTGCAGGGCCTGGACCGCCTTGGCCATGGCCAGGTACGTCTTACCGGTGCCCGCGGGGCCGATGCCGAAGACGATCGTGTGCTTGTCGATCGCGTCGACGTACCGCTTCTGGTTGAGGGTCTTGGGGCGGATGGTGCGACCGCGGCTGGAGAGGATGTTCTGCGTGAGCACCTCGGCCGGGGTCTCCTGGCCTGCGTCCGCCTTGCCGTTCTCGCTCGCCCTGAGCATGGCGATCGAGCGTTCCACTGCGTCCTCCGTCATCGGCTGTCCGGTGCGGAGCACCAGCATCATCTCGTCGAACAGGCGCTGGATGAGGGCGACTTCCGCCGCCTCTCCCACTGCGCTGACCTGGTTGCCCCGGACATGGATGTCGGCCTTCGGGAACGCCGCCTCGATCACACGGAGGAGTGCGTCACCGGAACCGAGAACGGTCACCATCGGATGCTTGGCGGGGACGGTGAAGTAGGCGCGGGTCTCGCCCGGCGCGCCGTTGGGGGCTGTGGGTGTCTGAGTCATGGGCCGGCACTGTGGCCTGCACATACCTCCCGTTGCAGGGTTCTCGCTGCTCGACAACCTCTGGATACCAAGCCTACGACTTGGCACCGACAAGGCCGAGGGCTTTTACGAGGCGCGAGCGCGGCTGCCGGGAGGACGGCTTACGGCTACGGGAGGACGGCTCACGACGGGGCGGCGCGGAACCCGATGGTCGGGACGGCCCGGCGCAGGGGCCAGGGGCGGGTGGCGGCCGGGAGCATGCGTTCGAGGAAGGCGTAGCGGGCGCGCAGGGCCTCCGGGTCCTGGCAGACGTGCTCCTGGACGTGCTCCCACCAGGCGGCGACCTCGCCCCAGCCGGGGGCGGAGAGCGAGCCGCCGAACTCCTGGACGGAGAGCGCGGCGATGAGCCCGGCGAAGGCGAGCCGGTCGGCGAGCGGCCAGTCCGCGAGCGTGCCGGTGACGAAGCCGGCCACGAAGACGTCCCCGGCGCCGGTCGGGTCGAGGGCGGAGACCGCGATCGCGGGCACCTCGGCGGTCTCGCCGGTGGCCCCGTCGACCGCGTACGCGCCCTCCGCACCCAGGGTGACCACGGCGTAGCGGACCTTGTCGGCGAGCGCCCGGGCGGCGGCTCTGGGGCAGTCGGTACGGGTGTAGCGCATGGCCTCCTGGGCGTTGGGCAGGAAGGCCTCGCAGTGCTCCAGGTCGGTCAGGCCGCGCAGGTCCCAGCGGCCGGTGTCGTCCCAGCCGACGTCGGCGAAGACCTTCGCGCCGCCCCGCGCGGCCTGGGCGACCCACTCCTCGGACCGGCCGGGCACGAGCGAGGCGACGGCGGCCCGGGCGTGCGGCGGGTAGGCGGGCAGGGCGCCGTCGAGGGGCGGGGCCTCGTGGCCGTGGGAGACCATCGTGCGCTCGCCCTCGTACGCCATGGAGACGGTCACCGGGGAGTGCCAGCCGGGGACGGTCCGGGAGAGCGAGAGGTCGATGCCCTCGCCCTGCTCCAGGGCGTCCCAGCAGTACTCGCCGTAGTGGTCGTCCCCGAAGGCGGCGGCGAGCGAGGTGCGCAGACCGAGGCGGGCGAGGGCGGTGGCCATGTTGGCGACGCCGCCGGGGCTGGATCCCATGCCCCTGGCCCAGGACTCGGTGCCGCGCACGGGGGCGCTGTCGAGGCCGGTGAAGATGATGTCGAGGAAGACCGTGCCGGTGAGGAAGACGTCGCAGGCGGGGTCGGTGGGCTCGCGCAGGCGCACCAACGGGTCGACGCCCGCGTCGTGTTGCTGGTCTCCTCGTGCTGTGGTCACGGCCTGCTCCCGTCCGTGGTGCCGATCAGGCCAGTGTGCCTGATGGGGGCGGGGTGACCGGGGTGACGCGGGACGGAAAACCGACATCGACTACCCGGCACTTCACCCCCCAAACCCAATAGTGACCCAGATCACAAATGGAATGGGGACTTTCCTTCCTCATCGGGCTTCTCGGGGCCCACGGTCACTTGATACGAATGTCCCCGCGACCCCGTTGCCGTCGGATCCCGCAGTCAAGGATTCCCGTGCGCACACCGGGCGCTCCCCCTCCCTTGCCCCGCCGTTCCTGGAACGCCCATGTCGTCGCGCCCGCGTGCCCTGGGGCCCCTCGTGGCCCTGTTCACCGCCGGTTATCTCGCCCCGTACCTCCTCCCGACCGTCGTCGGCAGACTCTCCGCCGGGCTCGGCCTCAGCCCGGCCCAGGCGGGCCTGGTCGGCTCGGTCCTCCTCCTCGCCTCCGCCTCGGCCGGCTTCACGCTGGCCGCCCGCGTGGAACGGCTCGGGCCGCGCCGCGCGGCCCGGATCGGCCTCGGCGCGATGTGCCTCGGCTACGGATCGGCGGCGCTGACCACGAGCGTGCCGCTGGTGGTCGGCGGCGCGGTCCTGGGCGGCTTCGGCTCCGGTACGGCCCTGGCGGTGGCCGCCGCAGGGATCGCCGCCCAACGGGACCCGCACCGGGCCTCCACGCTGGGCCTGCTCACGGTCTCGGCGACGGCCGGCGCGCTCTACCTCACGCTTCCCCACCTGGGCAGCGGCCATGGGCTGCCGTTCGCGTCGATCGCGCTGGCGGCGGCGCTGGTCTGGCCGCTGACGGCCGGTCTTGGCGACGGTGGCGCCCCTCGCCCCTCGCCGACCCCGACTCCGGCCAGGGCGGAGGGAACCCCGCTCCCCCACCGCCGCTCGGGCCTCGTCCTCGCCATCGCGATCCTGTGCTGGTCCATGGCCCAGAACGCCCTCTGGGGCGTGAGCGGCCGGATCGGGCTCACCCAGGCCGGGCTGAGCGAGGTCACCGTCGGCGCCGTCTTCGCGGTGGCCCTGGGGGCCGGGCTCGCGGGCGTCACGGCGGCGGGGGCGCTCGGCTCCCGCCTGGGCCGGGCCGCGCCGATCGGGGCGGGCACGGCGATCATCGCGGTCTGCGTGCTGGTGAGCTCGGGTGCGGAGAGCCTGCCGGCGTTCGCGGCCGGCGAGGTCCTCTGGAACGTCTTCTACCCGGTCGTCCTGTCGTACCTGCTCGGCCTCGCCGCGTCCCTGGACCCGCGCGGGCGGTGGGCGGTGCTCGTGGGCTCGGCGTCCTCGCTGGGCGTCGCCTGCGGCCCGGTCACCGGCAGCGTCCTGTCCGAACAGCTCGGCTACCCGGGCATGGGCCTACTCCTGTGCGCCCTGCTCCTCCTGGCGGCGGCCCCGATGACGGCGGTCGCCCTCCACACCTCCGGCCGCCCCCTGGTCCCCGGCTCCATCCGCCGCCGAGGCGGCGCGGCGGCGGCGGTCCTGGCGGGAACGACGGGCTCGACACCGGGCCTGGTCCCCCAGATGGGCGCCCCGGAACAGCCGGTCACGGAGATCCCGGTCTCCGCGACCCCCAAGGCCACCCGCCAGTCCTTCCGCCTGGCCCGCCCGAGCGACCGGGGCTGACCAGGCGAAAATCCAGCCTCGCCGGCGGAAAATTCAGCCCCGCCGGCGTTTGAGGCGCGGGGTCCGGGGCGGAGCCCCGGTTCGGGAAGGGGCGGGGTGGGGAAGGAGCCCGCCGCAGGCGCCCCCACCCGCACCGGCCCACGCGCACCCACCCCCGCTCCTACTCCCCCGCAGGGAACTCGTACGCCTCGACCTCCGCCAAGTACCGAGCCCGCCGCCCCTCCTCGTCGTCCAAGAACGCCGCCTCGAACGAATTCCGCGCCAACACCCGCAACTGCTCCCGCCGCAACCCCAACGCCCCCCGAACCGCCTCGAAGTTGTCCCCCACGTACCCCCCGAAGTACGCCGGGTCGTCGGAGTTCACCGTCGCGACCAGACCCGCCGCCAGCATCGCCGGCAGCGGATGATCCTCCAGCACGTCGATCGCCCGCAGCCGCACATTCGACAACGGGCACAACGTCAGCGGCACCCGCTCCCGCACCAGACGAGCCACCAATTCCGGGTCCTCCATGCAGCGCAGCCCGTGGTCGACGCGCTCCACGCCCAGGACGTCCAGGGCCTCGCGGATGTACTCCGGTGGGCCCTCCTCGCCCGCGTGGGCGACCTTGCGCAGGCCGAGCGCGTCGGCCGCCGCGTACACCTCGCGGAACTTCGACGGCGGGTGGCCGACCTCCGCCGAGTCCAGGCCGACACCGGTGATCCGGTGCAGGTACGGCTTCGCGGCCTCCAGCGTCGCCATCGCCGACTCGGCGGACTCGTCCCGCAGGAAGCACATGATCAGCCGGGTCGAGACGCCGTGCCGCTCCTCGGCCAGGTCGAGCGCGGCGGCCAGGCCCTCCACCACCGTCCCGATCGGCACGCCACGTGCCGTGTGCGCCTGCGGGTCGAAGAAGATCTCGGCGTGCCGCACGCCCTGCGCCGCCGCCCGCGCCAGATACGCGTCGGCCAGCTCGGTGAAGTCCCGCGTCGTGTGCAGGACCCCCATCAGCTCGTAGTACAGGTCCAGGAAGGACTGCAGGTCACTGAAGCGGTACGCCTCGCGCAGCGCCTCGGTGTCCGCGTACGGCAGCTCGACGCCGTTGCGCGCGGCGAGCGCGAACGCCAGCTCGGGTTCGAGGGTGCCTTCGATGTGGAGGTGGAGTTCGGCCTTGGGGAGAGGCATGGTGGTTCGTCTATCTCTTCGGGAGGGGGACCCTCATCAGGTCCTGGGCAATGCTCAGCTCGCCGTCGAACCCGGCCGCCCGCGCCTGCCGTTCGAACTCCGCGGGATCGCCGTACCGCTGCGAGAAGTGCGTCAGGACGAGGTGCCGCACCCCCGCGTCCCGCGCGACCGCGGCGGCCTGGCCGGCCGTCAGATGGCCGTGGTCGACGGCGAGCTGGACGTCCTCGTCAAGGAAGGTCGACTCGACGACCAGCATGTCGGCGCCCGCGGCGAGCGCGTGCACGCCGTCGCAGAGCCGGGTGTCCATGACGAAGGCGAACCGCTGCCCGCGCCGGACCTCACTGACCGACTCCAGCGTCACGCCGTTCAGGACGCCGTCCCGCTGGATCCGGCCGACGTCCGGGCCCTTGATGCCGTGCGCGGCGAGCCGCTCGGGCAGGATGCGGCGCCCGTCGGGCTCGGTGAGCCGGTAGCCGTACGACTCGACCGGGTGCGAGAGCTTGTACGCGTCGAGGGTGTACGAGTCCGTGACGGCGAGGGGGCCGTCGGCGGCGACCGGGGCCTCCGCCAGTTGCACGGTCTCGCGGTAGGCCGTCGCGTACCGCAGCCGCTCGAAGAAGTGCTGCCCGCTCGCCGGGTAGTGCGCGGTGACCGGGTGCGGGACCTGGTCGAGGTTGATCCGCTGGATCACGCCGGCCAGGCCCAGAGAGTGGTCGCCGTGGAAGTGCGTGACGCAGATCCGGTCGATGTCGTGCGCGGCGACCCCGGCCCGGAGCATCTGGCGCTGGGTGCCCTCGCCCGGGTCGAACAGGATGCCCTGCCCGTCCCAGCGCAGCAGGTACCCGTTGTGGTTACGGTGCCGGGTCGGGACCTGACTGGCGGTCCCGAGCACGACGAGTTCGCGTACGGACACGGCTTATCCGGGGGGCCAGTTGAGGCCGCGGCCGCCGAGGACGTGCGCGTGGGCGTGGAAGACGGTCTGGCCCGCGCCCGCCCCGGTGTTGAGGACGATCCGGAAGCCGCTGCCGTCGATCTTCTCCTGGGCGGCGACCTCACCGGCCTCGCGCAGCATGTCCGCGGCGACCGTCGGCGCGGCGGCGGCCAGGCTGGCGGCGTCGGGGTAGTGGAGGCGCGGGATGACGAGCACGTGCGTGGGCGCCTGCGGGTTGATGTCCCGGAAGGCGAGCGTCGTCTCCGTCTCGCGCACGATCGTTGCCGGAACCTCCCCGTCCGCGATCTTGCAGAACAGGCAGTCGCTCTGCGGCTCTCCGGTCATGGCCCGGGCCTCCTCGCCTTCGGTGATCAGCTACTCGGGCATCGTATCGGCCACGCCACCGCGAGCGCTCGGGTCACCGGCCGCGCTCGGGCTTGGGCGCGCGGCGCTGCAGGGCGGAGCGGCTCACCCAGTAGGTGATGATCACGACCCAGAAGAGCGGGAAGCCGAGCGACCCGATGACGGGCGGCTCCAGCGTCCACAGCGCCATCGACAGCGCCGAGTGGAGGCCGAGCAGTCCGACCGCGGCCGCCATCGCGAGCACGGGCCGGCAGTTGCGCGCCACGAGCAGCAGCGGGCGGCGCAGCCGGGGCGGTATCCGCCGGATGTTCCACACCGCCCAGCCGGCCCAGCCACCGACAAGGACGGCCGCGCCGACCCCGTACGTGACGAGGTCCTCGTCGTTCACCGGTCCGGTGCCGAGGGACGCGAGGCTTGACGCCAGGAAGCCCAGCAGGGCCACCCAGCGGGCGCCCGCCACCGTGCCCCAGGCCATGGTCTCCAGGTTGTAGCGGGCCTGCCGGTCGTTCATGTCGAGCGCGGCGGACTCGACGAAGCCCTCAGCCGCCTTGGTCCACGCCCCGCGCCGGAACCAGCGGCGGCGCAGGTGCAGCAGGGAGAGGTTGTTGTGCGCCTCGCTGCTCTCCGGGTCGAGGCGCAGAGCCGTCTCGTAGGCCTGCTTGGCGATGTCGTGGTTGCCGGTGCGCTGGGCGGTGAGGCCGACGAGGAAATGCGCGTCGCTCTCCTCGGGCGCGAGCGCGACGGCGGTACGGGCCGCTGTGTACGCCTCGCGCCGGCGTTCCGTGCGGACGGACCGGTCGAGGACGGTGCCGAGGGCGTAGTGGCTGCCCCAGTACTGCGGGGCCAGTTCGACGGAGTGCCGGGCGGCCCGCTCGGCTTCCTCGTACCGCTTGAGCGCGAGCAGGATGTGGGTGCGCATCAACCAGCCCGGCAGTGCGTCGGGTTCGGCGCGCAGGGCTTGCTCGACGGTGTCGAGCGCCTCCCGCTCCCGGCCGAGGCGGTGCTGGCAGCGGGCCAGGAGGACGAGCGCGGCGGCGTCGTCCGGGTCGGTGGCCAGGTGCTGGGCGACGAGGGCGGCGGCCTGCTCGTACCGACCGACGTCGAAGAGCGCGTCCGCCCGGTCGAGGGTGGGGCCCATCAGACCTTGTCCCGGTCGTGGGTGATGCTGAGCAGGTTCGGTACGAGTCCGAGCCAGAACAGGACCTGGGGGATCGTCCGGTCGGTCCACGGCACGAGGACGATCAGCAGGGCGCAGAGCGTGGCCAGGACGGCCTGACCGAGGACGACGCGCGGCCAGAAGAGCCGCCGGACGAGGGCGCGTACGGACATCTGAGCGCCGGTGCGCATGCGCCGGTAGCGGCGCAGGGCGCCGAAGCCCCACACGGCCGCCATCAGCGCGAGCGCCCAGAGCCGGGTGCCGAGGTGGACCGGGAGTTCCTTCGCGTCCTCGCCGTCGGTCGGGAAGACGTCGACGACGACACCCGCCATGACCAGGCAGATCAGCGCGAGCCAGCGGGTGCCGCGGAGCAGCCGGTAGACGGCCCTGTCGAGGTCGCTGCGGAGGGACTCGGAGTCGGGGGCGACGGCCAGCGCGCCCGCGTAGAGGTCGGCGACCCGCTCGGCGGAGGTGCCGGGCTTGTTGGCCTCGTGCCAGGTGGTGTCGGAGACGGCGAGGTTGTCGGTCGGATCGATGCGCAGGAGCTGCCGTACGGACTCCTGCACGAGGTCGGGGCGTTGGTTGAACGCGGCGACCTTGTACATGGTGTGCCACGTGGAGACCTCGTCCGGACCGAGCCGTACCGCCTCCTGGGCCTCCTGGAACGCCTCCTCGTACGTCCCGATGAAGATCAGCATCTCGGCGCGCTGGGTACGCGGGCCCCAGCGGTACGGCGCGAGGCGGATCGCCTCGCGCTGCGCGAGGTCGGCCTCGGGCAGGCGGCGCAGGGAGCGCAGGGCGAATCCGCGCATGAAGTGCCCGTCGGCGAACTCGGGTTCGAGCTTCAGCGCCTCCTCGGCGGCGTCGAGCGCCTCCGCGTCCCGGTCGAGACCGGAGAGGCACCGGGCCCGTGCGGCCCACGCGAGGTGGTCGTCGGGGGCCTCGGCGAGACGCCGGTCGACGAGGGTCAGACCCTGCTCGTACCGCTTCATGCCGTAGAGCTCTTCGGCCTGTTCGACGTGCGGATGCACCGCGGTCCCGCTCACAGCTTGCGCTTCTTCTTCAGGTAGGCGACCAGGTCGTCGTACATCCCGCCGTCGTTGGCGAACATCGCCACGTTGCGCGCGGAGGCGAACCAGGATTCGCTGGACGGCCTGATCTGCTTCGCCGCGGCCAGCAGGTCCTTCATGTCGATCATGCGTACGGTGCCGGTACGGGCGGAGTCGAGGAGCGCGAACTCGGCGGCGCTCTCGCAGACATGGGCGAGGTCCGCGCCGGAGAAGTCCTCGGTGGCCTTGACGAGCTTGCCGAGGTCGACGGACTCGATGGGCCGCTCGCGCAGGTGGTAGCGGAGGATCGCCTCGCGCGCCGGGGCGTCGGGCGGCAGCACGAGCAGCGTGCGGTCGAGCCGGCCGGGGCGGCGCAGCGCGAGGTCCACGTCCCAGGGGACGTTGGTCGCGGCGAGCACGAACACGCCCTCGTTCTCGGCGCCGTCGATGCCGTCGAGCTCGGTGAGGAGCTGGTTGACGACGTTGCGAAGCCCGCTGTGGTGAGTGCGCGAGCGCTTGGCGCCGAGGGCGTCCAGCTCGTCGAGGAAGACGACGCAGGGGGCCTGGGCGCGGGCGGTCTCGAAGATGTCGTGGACGTTCTTCTCGGACGTGCCGATGTACATGTCGAGGATGTCGGAGAGCGAGACCGACATGAAGCTCGCGCCGAGCTCGCCGGCGACGGCCCGGGCGATGAACGTCTTGCCGCAGCCGGGCGGACCGTAGAGGAGCAGGCCGCCGCGGAGCGACTTGCCGTACAGCTTGCGGAGTTCGGGGTTGCGCATGGGCGCGAGGAAGGCGGCCTCCAGTCGGTCCTTGACCTCCTGCATGCCACCGACGTCGGCGAGCCGTACGCCACCGGGAACGTCGACGTCCCAGGCGGAGGCGTCACCGGGGTCACCACTGCCGTCGGCGGTGAGGGGCGCTTCGACCTCGCCGACCTCGCCGACCTCCCCGTTGTCGGTTCCGGTCACGAACCGCGGCCCGACGAGGTCCCCGACCTCCTCCTCGGCGGCGACCCAGTCGAAGCCGGGGGTTCCCTGCTCGGTGGCGGGCGCGGCGGCGGGGATCTCTGGCTGCACGGGGGCGGGCAGCCCCATCGCGCGGACCATCAGAGCACGGGCCGCCTCGTCCCCGGGCGCGTGCTGGAGTGCGACGGCCGCCTCCGAGACGGCCTCGTCGCCCCGCCCCTCCGCGAGGAGCAGTTCGGCGAAGTGGAGCCGCAGGGGCACGTCTTCCGGTGCGGCGGAGACGGCGGCGCGCAGGCTACGGATCAGGGGTGACTCGTCGGACATGCGGCCCAGCCTAGGGAGCGGCCCCGGGCGGACGTCCACCGGGTTCTGGCGAGGGACTGGGCCCCTAGCTCCAGCGGCCCGTGCGGCCGAGGAGCAGGGCCGTGGCAGCCGTACCCGCCGTGGACGTACGCAGCACGCTCCGCCCCAGTCGGTACGGCTTCGCGCCCGCCTCCTCGAAGGCCGCCAACTCCTCGGGAGAGACACCCCCTTCGGGCCCGACGACGAGCACGATGTCGCCCTCGGCGGGGAGTTCGGCGTCGGCGAGGGCGCCGCTGGGGTGGTCCCGGTCCTCGTGGAGGACGGCGGCGAAGTCGGCGCCCGCGAGGAGCGCGGCGACCTGCTTGGTGGTCATCGCGTCGGCGACCTCGGGGAAGCGCGTACGGCGCGACTGCTTCCCGGCCTCGCGCGCGGTGGCCCGCCACTTGGCGAGGGCCTTGAGCCCGCGGTCGCCCTTCCACTGGGTGATGCAGCGGGACGCGGCCCACGGCACGATCTCGTCGACACCGGTCTCGGTCATGATCTCGACGGCCAGTTCGCCCCGGTCGCCCTTGGGCAGCGCCTGGACGACGGTGATACGGGGCGTGGGCTCGGCCTCCTCGTACGTGGCGGAGACCTGGACGGTCAGCTGGTCCTTGCCCTCGGCGGCGATCACGACGCAGTCGGCCCAGGTGCCGCGCCCGTCGGTGAGGACGAGCTCCTCCCCCGCGCGCAGCCGCTTCACGGCGACGGCGTGGCGGCCCTCGGGGCCGTCGAGGAGGAAGGTGCCGGTGCCGGGGACGGCCTCGACGACGAAGACGGGTGCGGTCATGGGGCGGAGCTCCTGTGGGCCTGCGCGGTCAGTGCGGTGTCGAGTTCGGCGGCCAGCACCTCGACGAGCTGGCCGGCGGGGAGGTCGCGGGCGAGCCGGTGCCCCTGGCCGGCCCACAGGGCCATGCCCTGCGCGTCACCGGCGGTGGCGGCGGCCTTGCGGAGGGGCGCGGTGAGGTGGTGGACCTCGGGGTAGGCGGCGGGGGCGTACGGCCCGTGCTCGCGCATGAAGCGGTTGACGAGCCCGCGCGCGGGGCGCCCGGAGAAGGCGCGGGTGAGCTCGGTGCGGACGAAGAGCGGGTTGGTCAGGGCCTGCTTGTGCAGCGCGTGGGCGCCCGATTCGGGGCAGACGAGGAACGCGGTGCCGAGCTGGGCGGCGTCGGCCCCGGCGGCGAGGACGGCGGCGATCTGGGCGCCGCGCATGATGCCGCCGGTCGCGACGATCGGCAGCTGGACGGTCTCCCGGACCTGGGTGACGAGTGTGAGGAGCCCCGTACCGGCGAGCGCGGCGTCCGGGTCGTCGCGGTGCGTGCCCTGGTGCCCGCCGGCCTCGACGCCCTGCACGCAGACGGCGTCGGCCCCGGCCCACTGGGCGGCCTGGGCCTCTTCGGCGGAGGTGACGGTGACGACGGTGAACGTACCGGCGCGGGCGAAGGCGTCGAAGGTGTCGCGGTCGGGGCAGCCGAAGGTGAACGAGACGACGGGCACGGGATCGTCGAGCAGGATCGCGAGCTTGGCGTCGTAGGCGTCGTCGCGCCCGCTGTCGGTGTCGCCGAGCTCCGTCTCGTACCAGGTGGCCTCCCCGGTGAGCTGGTGCCGGTACACCTCGACGGCGGCGGGGTCGGCGTGCTGTCCGCCGGGCGGCATGAAGAGGTTGACGCCGAAGGGCTGCCCGGTCAGCCCGCGCACCTGCTTGATCTCCTGGTACAGCCCGCCGGCGGTCTTGTACCCCCCGGCGAGAAACCCGAGCCCACCGGCCTCGCACACCGCCCCGACGAGCTGCGGACTGGCGGCGCCACCTGCCATGGGGGCCTGCACGATCGGGTACCGGGAGAGATCGTTCAGCGCGGTGGACATGCAGGCATCGTGCCATGCCGACGGTCGGTGTCCGAATCCGTCGTTTCGGGCACGCGGAAGGGCGGCACCGCTCGTCGCGAGTGCCGCCCTTCCAGGCAGAACGTAGGCCCTACCGCCCGTTGAACGCGTCCTTCAAACGCGAGAACAACCCCTGCTGCCCCGGCTGGAACTGCCCCGTGGGCCGCTCCTCGCCGCGCAGCACCGCGAGGTCGCGCAGCAGCCGTTCCTGCTCGGCGTCGAGCTTCGACGGGGTCGTCACCTCGACGTGGACGATCAGGTCGCCGCGGCCGCCGCCGCGCAGGTGCGTGATGCCGCGCCCGTGCAGCGGGATGGACTGGCCGGACTGGGTGCCCGGGCGGATGTCGACCTCTTCGAGCCCGTCGAGCGTCTGCAGCGGCACCTTCGTGCCGAGCGCGCCCGCCGTCATCGGGATGGTCACCGTGCAGTGCAGGTCGTCGCCGCGCCGCTGGAAGGTCTCGTGCGGGACCTCGTGGATCTCCACGTACAGGTCGCCCGCCGGGCCGCCGCCCGGGCCGACCTCGCCCTCGCCGGCGAGCTGGATGCGCGTGCCGTTGTCGACACCGGCCGGGATCTTCACGGTCAGCGTGCGCCGCGAACGGACCCGCCCGTCGCCCGCGCACTCGGGGCACGGGGTCGGGACGACGGTGCCGAAGCCCTGGCACTGGGGGCAGGGGCGGGAGGTCATGACCTGGCCCAGGAAGGACCGGGTGACCTGCGAGACCTCACCGCGGCCGCGGCACATGTCACAGGTCTGCGCGGAGGTGCCGGGCGCGGCACCCTCACCCGAGCACGTCGTACAGACGACGGCCGTGTCGACCTGGATGTCCTTCGTCGTGCCGAAGGCGGCCTCGTTGAGGTCGATCTCCAGCCGGATCATCGCGTCCTGGCCGCGCCGGGTGCGCGAGCGCGGCCCGCGCTGGGACGCCGTACCGAAGAACGCGTCCATGATGTCCGAGAAGTTCCCGAAGCCGCCCTGGCCGAAGCCGCCGGCACCACCGGCGCCGCCGGACGCGGACAGCGGGTCGCCGCCGAGGTCGTAGACCTGCTTCTTCTGCGGGTCCGACAACACCTCGTACGCGGCGTTGATCTCCTTGAACCGTTCCTGCGTCTTCGGATCGGGATTCACATCCGGGTGCAGCTCGCGCGCGAGCCGCCGGAATGCCTTCTTGATCTCGTCCTGGGAAGCGTCGCGGCGTACGCCGAGCACGGCGTAATAGTCCGTGGCCACTTACGACTCCGCCAGGATCTGTCCGACGTAACGTGCCACTGCGCGTACCGCTCCCATCGTTCCGGGGTAGTCCATGCGGGTCGGTCCGACCACGCCGAGTTTGGCGACTGCCTCGTCGCCCGAACCGTAGCCGACCGCGACGACGGACGTGGAGGTGAGGCCCTCATGGGCGTTCTCGTGCCCGATCCGTACGGTCATGCCCGAGTCCTTGGCCTCGCCGAGCAGCTTGAGGAGCACGACCTGCTCCTCGAGTGCTTCGAGCACAGGCCGGATCGTGAGGGGGAAGTCATGGCCGAAGCGGGTGAGATTGGCGGTACCGCCGATCATCAGCCGCTCCTCGTGCTCTTCCACCAGGGTTTCGAGCAGGGTCGCGAGCACGGTCGAGACCGTCCCGCGGTCCTCCATCTCCTCGAAGGACTCCGGGAGATCCTGCACCAGTTGCGGCACGTCCGCGAAACGGCGGCCGACGACCCGGCTGTTCAGCCGGGCGCGCAGGTCGGCGAGGGAGGTCTCGCCGAAGGGTGCGGGGCAGTCGATGACGCGCTGCTCGACGCGGCCGGTGTCCGTGATGAGCACGAGCATCAGCCGGGCGGGCGCCAGCGCGAGCAGCTCCACGTGCCGGACCGTCGAGCGGGTCAGCGACGGGTACTGGACGACGGCGACCTGGCGGGTCAGCTGCGCGAGCAGCCGGACCGTGCGCCCGACAACGTCGTCGAGGTCGACGGCTCCGTCGAGGAAGTTGTGGATGGCGCGCCGCTCGGGCGTCGACAGCGGCTTGACGCCCGCGAGCCGGTCGACGAAGAGGCGGTAGCCCTTGTCGGTCGGGATGCGGCCGGCGCTGGTGTGGGGCTGGGCGATGTAGCCCTCGTCCTCCAGGACGGCCATGTCGTTGCGCACGGTGGCGGGCGAGACGCCGAGCTTGTGGCGCTCCGTGAGCGCCTTGGAGCCGACCGGCTCCTCCGTCCCGACGTAGTCCTGGACGATGGCGCGCAGCACCTCGAGTCTGCGTTCGCTGAGCATCGCGCACACCTCCAGCTGTCGTATCGGCTTGCTTCGGTTGCTCCGTATTTGGCACTCGCCCTGCCCGAGTGCCAGGAATCCCCCGGCCAGTGTACGGCGGCGGGCATCGCTCCTGGCAAGGAGGCCGCGACGGAGGTCGCGTCGGAGTCCGCGTCCGAGTCCACGTCGGTGGTCGCGTCCTTGCGGATAGCGTCGCGGTATGGATGTCGCTTGGGAAGAGTTCGGCTGGGAGCGGCTCGCGGACGGCGTGGGGCGGCGCAGGCTGCCCGGCTGGGACGCCACGGTGGGCCTGGTGGTGGGCGAACAGGCGGTACTGCTGTACGACACGGGCTCGACGCTGCGGGAGGGAACGGCGCTGCGCACCCAGATCGAGGGCCTGACCCGGGGCCGAAGAGTGACGCACATCGCACTGAGTCACCCCCATTTCGATCATGTACTGGGCACGGCGGCGTTCGCGGGTGCGGAGGTGTACGGGGCGGTGGGCGTGGACGCGCTGCTGCGTCGGGAGGGCGGCGAGCTGATGGCGGACGCGGTACGGCACGGGGTGGACGCGTTCGCGGCGGCGGAGGCGGCTGACGTGCTGGTGGCGCCGCACCACGTGGTCTCCGGGGAGTGGACGCTGGACCTGGGCGGCCGGCAGGTGCTGCTGGCGAACGTGGGCCCGGGCCACACGGCGCACGACCTGACGCTCCTGGTCCCCGGTGAGCCGGAGATCGTCTTCTGCGGGGACCTGGTGGAGGAGTCGGGGGAGCCGCAGGCGGGCCCGGACGCGATCCCGTCCCGCTGGCCGGACGCCCTGGACCGGCTGCTCGCCCTGGGCGGCGAGGACGCGGTGTACGTACCGGGCCACGGTGCGGTGGTGGACGCCACGTTCGTACGACGCCAACGCGAGGAACTGGCACGGCGCTTCGCCGTCGCATAACGTCACGCGAATGCGCAGCTACAACCCGGACCTGACGCCCCCCTGGAAGCGATCCGCCCCGGTGCCGGAGGTGCCGGCGGAGGTGGACCTCGTGGTGGAGGAGGTCTCGACGGGGTTCTGCGGGGCGGTGATCCGCTGCGAGGCGGGCACGGTGACGCTGGAGGACCGCTTCGGCAAGCACCGGGTGTTCCCGATGGACCCGAGGGCGTTCCTACTGGAGGGCAAACCGGTGACACTGGTACGCCCGGCGTCGGGGCAGGCACGGCCTACGCGCACGGCCTCGGGCTCGATCGCGGTCCCGGGGGCGCGGGCGAGGGTGGCACGGGCGGGCCGGATCTACGTGGAGGGCCGGCACGACGCCGAGCTGGTGGAGCGGGTCTGGGGCGACGACCTGCGGATCGAGGGCGTGGTGGTGGAGTACCTGGAGGGCATCGACGACCTCCCGGCGATCGTCGCCGACTTCGCCCCGGCGGCGGACGCCCGCCTGGGCATCCTGGTCGACCACCTGGTCCCCGGCTCGAAGGAGTCCCGCATCGCGGCCCAGATCTCGTCCGCGGACGTCCTGATCGTCGGCCACCCGTACATCGACATCTGGGAGGCGGTGAAGCCGTCGTCCCTGGCCATCGCCTCCTGGCCAAGGATCCCCCACGGCCAGGACTGGAAAACAGGCATCTGCGAAGCCCTGGGCTGGCCCCCGAACACAGGCGCGGCCTGGCAACACATCCTGTCCAAGGTCCACTCGTACAAGGACCTGGAACCCCAACTCCTGGGCCGAGTAGAAGAACTAATCGACTTCGTCACAGCCCCATAGCCCCTCGGCGGCGTCGACTCCCCCACCCAACCGCCGTGGGCGCAAACCCCGACGCCGAACCCACCCCCACCGTTGTGGGCAATCGTTCCGCAGGGCGGAACGGGTGGGCACAACCCACGGGGGCGGTGCGCTTCCAGGCCCCTCGCACGGGGTGGGCGCGCTGGAAAAGGCCCCAGGCCCCCGCCCAGGGGCCGGCGTCCTAGTCCACCAGGTCCCGGACGACCGCGTCGGCCAGCAGGCGACCCCGCAGGGTCAGGACCGCGCGCCCCTCCCCGTACGCCCCGGCGTCGAGGAGCCCGTCCGCGAGGGCCTTGCGAGACGCGGCCAGCCCGTCCGGACGCAGGAGCTCCAGCGGGCACCCCTCCCGGAGCCGTAGCTCCAGAAGCACACGCTCCACCCGCCGGTCCTCCGCCGACAGGACCTCCCGCCCCGCACCCGGCGACCTACCGGAGGACAGCGCCGCCGCATACGCCCCCGGATGCTTCACGTTCCACCACCGCACACCGCCCACGTGCGAGTGCGCCCCGGGCCCCGCGCCCCACCAGTCGGCACCGCGCCAGTACAGCTCGTTGTGCAGGCACCGCCCGGCCTCGGACGTGGCCCAGTTCGACACCTCGTACCAGTCGAAGCCGGCCTCCGCGAAGACGGAGTCGGCGATCAGGTACCGGTCCGCGTGCACATCGTCGTCCGTCATCGGCACCTCGCCCCGCCGGATCCGCCGCGCCAGCTGCGTCCCCTCCTCGACGATCAGCGCGTACGCGCTGACATGGTCGGGCCCAGCCCCGATCGCCGCCTCGATCGACGCCCGCCAGTCGTCGTCGGACTCCCCGGGCGTCCCGTAGATGAGGTCGAGGTTCACGTGCTCGAAGCCCGCCGCCCGCGCCTCGGCGACGCACGCCTCGGGCCGTCCCGGGGTGTGCGTGCGGTCGAGGACCTTCAGGACGTGCTGGCGGGCGCTCTGCATCCCGAAGGACACCCGGTTGAAGCCACCGGCCCTCAGCTCCTCCAGGTACGCCGGGTCCACCGACTCCGGGTTCGCCTCCGTCGTCACCTCGGCGTCGTCCGCGAGCCCGAACTCGTCCCGGATCGCCCCCAGCATCCGGACGAGATCCCCGGCGGCGAGCAGCGTGGGCGTACCCCCGCCGACGAAGACGGTCCGCACAGGGCGCGGGTCGTCACCGAGCACCTTGCGGGCAAGGCGTATCTCCTCGACGACCTGCCCCGCGTAGTTGTCCCGGGAGGCGAGCACGCCGCCGGCACCGCGCAGCTCGCTCGCGGTGTACGTGTTGAAGTCGCAGTAGCCGCACCGCGTGGCGCAGTACGGCACGTGCAGATAGAACCCGAGCGGCCGCTCCCCGGCCCCTTCCAGGGCGTGTGCGGGAAGCGCCCCGTCCTCGGGCATGGGCTCACCATCGGGCAGTACGGAAGGCATGAGCCCATTGTCCCGTACCGCCCGACGAAGCCGACCGACCTGTGGATAACTTCGCAGGGGGCCAACCGTGGAAGCCCCGGAAGGCCCCGGAATCCCTGGAGACCCCGGAAGCCCCGGAAGCCCCAGGAACCCCCAGAAGCCCTACGCCTCCCGCGCCCCCGCGTACATCTCCTCGATCAGGTCCTTGTACGTCCGCTCCACCACCGGCCGCTTCATCTTCAGCGACGGCGTCAGCTCACCGTGCTCGACGTCCAGGTCCCGCGGCAGCAGCCGGAACTTCTTGATCGTCTGCCACCGCTGCACGCCCTCGTTGAGCCGGTCGACGTACCCCTGGACCATCTCCTGGGTCTGCCGGGCGGCGACGACCTCGGCGTACGGCTTGCCCGCGAGGCCGTGCTCGGCGGCCCAGCCGAGGATGGCGGGCTCGTCGAGGGCGATGAGCGCGGAGCAGTAGTTCCGGTCGGCGCCCAGGACGACGATGTTGGAGACGAACGGGCAGACGGCCTTGAACTGGCCCTCGATCTCGGTCGGCGCGATGTACTTGCCGCCCGAGGTCTTGAACAGGTCCTTCTTGCGGTCGGTGATCCGCAGATAGCCGTCGGCGGACAGCTCACCGATGTCGCCCGTGTGGAACCAGCCGTCCGCCTCGAGCACCTCGGCGGTCTTCTCCGGCAGGCCGTGGTAGCCCTCCATGATGCCGGGGCTGCGCAGCAGGATCTCGCCGTCGTCGGCGATCCGGACCTCGGTGCCGGGCAGCGGCTTGCCGACGGTGCCGGTGCGGTACGCCTCGCCCGGGTTGACGAAGGACGCGGCGCTGGACTCCGTCAGGCCGTAGCCCTCCAGGATGTGGATGCCCGCGCCGGAGAAGAAGTAGCCGATGTCGGGCGCCAGCGCGACGGAGCCGGAGACGGCGGCGCGCAGCCGGCCGCCGAAGGCCTCGCGGAGCTTCTTGTAGACCAGCGCGTCGGCGACCTTGTGCTTCGCCTCCAGGCCGAAGGGCGCGGAGGCCGTGCCGGTACGGCGGAAGTTGTCCTGGGTGACCTTGGCGTACTCGCGGGCCACCCCCGCCGCCCACTGGAAGATCTTGTACTTGGCGGGGCCGCCCTCGCGCGCCTTGGCGGCGACGCCGTTGTAGACCTTCTCGAAGATCCGGGGCACGGCGGCCATGTACGTCGGCTGGACCACCGGCAGGTTCACGATGATCTTGTCGATGCGGCCGTCGACGGCGGTGACGTGGCCGACCTCGATCTGGCCGGAGGTGAGCACCTTGCCGAAGACGTGCGCGAGCGGCAGCCAGAGGTACTGGACGTCCTCCTGGGTGACCAGGCCGGTCGCGGCGATGGCCTTGGCCATGTACGACCAGTTGTCGTGCGGGAGCCGGACGCCCTTGGGGCGGCCGGTGGTGCCGGAGGTGTAGATGAGGGTGGCGAGCTGCTGGGAGGTGATGGCCGAGACGCGCTCCTTGACGGCGTCCGGGTGCTTCTCCAGGTACGCCTTGCCGCGCGCCTCCAGCTCCGCGAGGGAGAGGACCCAGTCGTCGCTCTCGACACCCGTGGCGTCGATGACGACGACGTGGTGGAGGCCGGGCAGGTCGGCGCGGGTCTCGCGGGCCTTGGCCAGCTGGGCCGCGTCCTCCGCGATGAGCACCTTGGACTCGGAGTCGGAGAGGATGAACGCCGACTCCTCGGCGTTGGTCTGCGGGTAGACGGTGGTGGTGGCGGCGCCCGCGCACATCACACCGAGGTCGGAGAGGATCCACTCCACCCGGGTCGAGGAGGCGAGGGCGATGCGCTCCTCCGGCTGGACGCCCAGATCCATCAGACCCGCCGCGATCGCGTAGACCCGCTCGGCGGCCTGTCCCCAGCTGAGCGACTTCCAGTCGTCCGGACCCTGGCCGTCGGCCGCCGGAACGGGGTAGCGGTAGGCCTCCGCGTCGGGGGTCCGCTCCACGCGCTCAAGGAAAAGGTTCGCCACCGAGGGCGGCCGGTTCTCGATCTGGGTCTGTGTGTCGCTCACGACGTCCTCCGGGCGGCGGCGGTGCGTTCTGGCGGTGCGTTCCATGCGTACTAACTCGCGAGTAACCTTCGAGCCGCGATCAGAGTAAGGCGCCGGGGACCGGCGCGTAAGAGGCTGCGGGCCGCCTCTTCATACCCGGTTGATAACAGAACCAAAGACGAACGGGCCCCCGCACTGCCGGTGCGGGGACCCATTCGACGCATCCTGGCGACGCATCCGACGGATGCGTCCGCCGGCTGCTTCTCCTGCTTCTTCTACTTCTTGGCCTTGCCGCCGGACTCGTCGCTCGACAGAACGGCGATGAAGGCCTCCTGCGGGACCTCCACCGAGCCGACCATCTTCATCCGCTTCTTGCCTTCCTTCTGCTTCTCCAGCAGCTTCCGCTTACGGGAGATGTCACCGCCGTAGCACTTGGCGAGGACGTCCTTCCGGATGGCGCGGATGGTCTCGCGGGCGATGACCCGGGAGCCGATGGCGGCCTGGATCGGCACCTCGAAGGCCTGGCGCGGGATGAGCTCGCGCAGCTTGGCGACGAGCCGCACGCCGTACGCGTACGCGGCGTCCTTGTGCGTGATCGCCGAGAAGGCGTCGACCTTGTCGCCGTGCAGCAGGATGTCGACCTTGACCAGGCTGGAAGCCTGCTCGCCGGTGGGCTCGTAGTCGAGGGAGGCGTAACCGCGCGTCTTGGACTTCAGCTGGTCGAAGAAGTCGAAGACGATCTCGGCGAGGGGGAGGGTGTAGCGGATCTCCACCCGGTCCTCGGAGAGGTAGTCCATGCCGATCAGCGTGCCGCGCCGGGTCTGGCACAGCTCCATGATCGAGCCGATGAACTCGCTCGGGGCGAGGATCGTGGAGCGCACGACGGGCTCGAAGACTTCGTCGATCTTGCCTTCGGGGAACTCACTCGGGTTGGTAACGGTGTGCTCGCTACCGTCCTCCATCACGACGCGGTAGACGACGTTCGGCGCGGTGGCGATGAGGTCGAGACCGAACTCGCGCTCCAGGCGCTCCCGGATCACGTCCAGGTGCAGCAGGCCGAGGAAGCCGACGCGGAAGCCGAAGCCGAGGGCGGCGGAGGTCTCCGGCTCGTAGACCAGCGCGGCGTCGTTGAGCTGCAGCTTGTCGAGGGCGTCGCGCAGCTCGGGGTAGTCCGAGCCGTCGAGCGGGTAGAGACCGGAGAAGACCATCGGCTTGGGGTCCTTGTACCCGCCGAGGGCCTCGGTCGCGCCCTTGACCAGGCTGGTGATCGTGTCACCGACCTTGGACTGCCGGACGTCCTTGACGCCGGTGATCAGGTAACCGACCTCGCCGACGCCGAGGCCGTCGGACGGCGTCATCTCCGGAGAGGAGACGCCGATCTCCAGGAGCTCGTGGGTGGCGCCGGTGGACATCATCTTGATGCGCTCACGCTTGCTGAGCTGACCGTCGATGACACGGACGTACGTGACGACGCCCCGGTAGGAGTCGTAGACGGAGTCGAAGATCATCGCGCGGGCGGGCGCGTCGGCGACACCGACGGGGGCCGGCACGGTCGCGACGACGCGGTCGAGCAGCGCCTCGACGCCGAGACCGGTCTTGGCGGAGACCTTGAGCACGTCATCGGGGTCGCAGCCGATGAGGTTGGCGAGCTCCTCGGAGAACTTCTCCGGCTGCGCGGCGGGCAGGTCGATCTTGTTCAGTACGGGAACGATGGTGAGGTCGTTCTCCATCGCCAGGTACAGGTTCGCGAGCGTCTGCGCCTCGATGCCCTGGGCCGCGTCGACGAGCAGGACCGTACCCTCGCAGGCCGCCAGGGACCGCGAGACCTCATAGGTGAAGTCGACGTGCCCGGGGGTGTCGATCATGTTGAGGATGTGGGTCTTCCCCTGGCCCTCGCCCTCGGTGGGCGCCCAGGGAAGACGCACCGCCTGGGACTTGATCGTGATCCCGCGTTCGCGCTCGATGTCCATCCGGTCGAGGTACTGGGCGCGCATCTGCCGCTGGTCGACCACACCGGTCAGCTGAAGCATCCGGTCGGCGAGTGTGGACTTGCCGTGGTCGATGTGCGCGATGATGCAGAAATTGCGGATCAACGCCGGGTCGGTACGGCTCGGCTCAGGCACGTGGGTAGGAGTCGCGGGCACGCAAGGTCTCGTCTCGGGGCGATGGTCGGTTGGATACGTAGGCTCCATCGTCCCACGAGTGGGAGCCACCGCTCGGTTTGGGCAGAGCTTCTATGCCCTGATAACGTGGACAGCTGTGTCTCGTACGCCCTCTCAGCGATGGGGCACTCCTCAGAAACAACACCGAACCTGAAAAGGCTCTTTTCGTGGCGAACATCAAGTCCCAGATCAAGCGGAACAAGACGAACGAGAAGGCGCGCCTGCGCAACAAGGCCGTCAAGTCCTCGCTCAAGACCGCGATCCGCAAGGCCCGCGAGGCCGTCGCTGCGGGTGACGTCGAGAAGGCCGTCGTGGCTACTCGCGCCGCCTCCCGCGCGCTCGACAAGGCTGTCTCGAAGGGTGTCATCCACAAGAACGCCGCCGCCAACAAGAAGTCGGCGCTGGCCACCAAGGCTGCCACCCTGCAGGGCTGAGCCCCTCTGATGTAACGCCGGACGGGACCCAGCGGGCCCTCTCTCCCGCTCCCACCCGGCACCCCGGACTCGCGCGCGACACGCGTTCGCCACGCGTGCACGAGCCCAAAGTCATACGCCGAAGGCCCCGCCACTTCCTTCCCCAGGAACACCGGGGCCTTCGCCGTACCCGGGGCCCAGGTCCCACCTCGTGGCACGAAGCTGCCGCCTCCAACCCGGACCCGCACCACCTCGCGGCCCGAAGCTGCCGCCACCCTCCTGAGGCCGGGGCGCAGCCCCAGACAGCGGCGCGAAGCCGCCGCCTCACGCTGGGGGCCGGGACTCAGCTCCCCGCACCTCACCACCCGGGCCGCTACCCTCCGCGGCGCGAAGCTGCCGCAACCCGCCGGGGGCCGGGGCGAAGCCCCGGGTGAACCTCAACCCCCACCAGCCCCCGGCAGGGTTTCGGGAAGGGGCGGGGTGGGGGATTCAACCGCCCCGGGCGCAACGCACCGGCACCCGCGCACCCCCGGCCCCCGGCCCCCGGAACAGGCCCGGGCCCGCACCGAACCCGGGGCCACCCCTACCGCCTCAACCTCGCCGCCCGAGCCACCGCCACCACCGCCTTCTCCAGCGCGTACTCCGGGTCGTCCCCCCCGCCCTTCACACCCGCGTCCGCCTCCGCCACCGCGCGCAGCGCCAGCGACACCCCGTCCGGCGTCCAGCCCCGCATCTGCTGCCGCACGCGGTCGATCTTCCACGGCGGCATCCCCAGCTCCCGCGCCAGATCCGCCGGCCGCCCGCCCCGCGCCGACGACAGCTTGCCGATCGCCCGGACGCCCTGCGCCAGCGCGCTGGTGATCAGGACCGGCGGGACGCCGGTCGAGAGCGACCAGCGCAGCGCCTCCAGCGCCTCCGCCGCCCGCCCCTCCACCGCACGGTCGGCCACGTTGAACGACGACGCCTCCGCCCGCCCCGTGTAGTACCGCCCGACGACCGTCTCATCGATCGTCCCCTCCACGTCCGCCGTCAGCTGCGACACCGCCGCCGCCAGCTCCCGCAGATCGCTGCCGATCGAGTCCACCAGCGCCTGGCACGCCTCCGGCGTGGCCGACCGCCCCAGCGCCCGGAACTCCTGCCGTACGAACGTCAGCCGCTCCGCCGGCTTCGTCGTCTTCGGACAGGCCACCTCCCGCGCGCCCGCCTTCCGCGCCGCGTCCAGGAGGCCCTTCCCCTTGGCGCCGCCCGCGTGCAGCAGCACAAGGGCGATGTCCTCGACGGGCGCGTCGAGGTACGCCTTGATGTCCTTGATCGTGTCCGCGGACAGGTCCTGCGCGTTCCGCACGACCAGCACCTTGCGCTCTGCGAAGAGCGACGGGCTCGTCAGCTCCGCGAGCGTCCCGGGCTGGAGCTGCTCGGAGTTGAGGTCCCGTACGTCCGTGTCGGCGTCGGCGGCCCGGGCAGCCGCCACCACCTCCTGGACCACGCGGTCGAGGAGCAGGTCCTCCTGGCCCACGGCGAGCGTGACGGGGGCGAGGAGATCGTCGTTCGAATTCTTCCTGGTGGCCATCGCGAACCAGCATCCCACGCCCCACTGACACCGACCCCCGGCACCGATCCCCATGCCCGAGAATGACGGGGTGAGTGAACGACACGTACTGGTACTGCCCGACCGCGACGCCGCCGAAGAGGTGGCCGAGGAACTCCCCGCGCGCTTCGGCGTCGCCGAGGAGCCCCAGCTCGTACGGAACGCGCTGGCCGGCGAGGACGACGCCGAGGACGCGCAGTGGCTGGTCGTCGTGGAGGACCCGGAGGGCCGCCTCGACTCGTCGGCGCTGGACGAGCTGGCGGCGGAGTACGAGGGCTGGCTGGAAGCCCCTTAGAGGGACCCAGCACAACGCTCAGCTCCCCACCGGAACGACCGGAACGATCAGTGCATCGCCGAGGCCCACGTGCGCAAGCGCCTCGGGAGGTCCGAATTACGTGTGCCGAACGGTCGGCAGCTCCGCGAGCTCGATGCCGAACAGGTCCCGGTACGCCACCCTCACCTCCTCGTCCCCTTCGAGCATCCGCTCGCTTCGCTCGCCGTCCACGTGCGTGACGAGCTTGTGGCCGCTGAGGGTGACCCGGCCCGCGTCGGTGAGCCGGGTGCAGACCAGGGAGCGGGGGAAGTGCGAGTCCGGGGAGGTGCGGTGGTACCAAGCGCCCGCTGTGAAGTCGGCGAGCACGCGCGGCCGCGTCTCCAGCCGGTACTGCGGCTTGCCGTTCCGCAACAGGTCCAGGTCGCCGTCCTCGGTCTCCACGACACGGAACGTGCCGGCGGGGTCGGCCTGGTCGCCCCGCTCGTCCAGCGCCAGCGGAAAGTGGCTGTGCTCACCGAACCCGACATCCGCGAGCCACCGCCCTTCCGTCTCCGTCTCCACCAGCACCGCCATGTGGTCGTACGGAATGCCCAACCGGCCGCCCTCACCGAACACCCGCGCCTGCAGGAGCGTGACGCCGAAGCCGAGTGCCCGCAGGAGAGCGGCGAACGTGCCGTTGATCTCGTAGCAGAACCCTCCCCTCCTCGCCCCGACGACCTTGTCGAGCAGTGCCTTCTCGTCCAGGACGATGTTCTCGCCGAGGTGGATCGACAGGTTCTCGAACGGGACCGTCTTAAGGTGCCGCAGATGCAGGTCGCGCAGGGCGGCCGCGTCGGCGCGGTCCGGTCGCTCCGCTCCGATACGCCGCAGGTACGCCTCGACCGGGACGTCCGGAGTCTGCTGGGTGTGAGTAGTCATGAACCGAGTCTGCCGCTCCGTCCCTCCGTCCGCCCATGAGTCCCTGGACCTAGGCCTGTTGCCCGAGGTCCGTCGGCCGAGGCGGCACCCGTACCGCCCCGACTACCGTGCGAGCCATGGCCGATCATGAACCGCCCCGCCCCAGCCCTCGCCCTCGCGCCCAGCGCAAGCAGGACGTCCTCGACCGGCTCGCGACGGAGGAGGACATCTGGGTCGCGACCGCCTCCGCCGACGGCGAACCGTGCCTGGTGCCCCTGTGGTTCCTCTGGGACGCGGATGCCGGGACGCTCCTCTTCTGCACGAAGCGGAACAACCCCACGGCCCGCAACCTCACGCCCACGGGCGAGGTCCGGCTCAGCCTCGGCCACACCCGTGACGTCGTACTGATCGACGGCACGGCCGAGAAGGTGGAGGGCACCGACCTGCCGACGGCCTCGGCGGACGCCTTCGCGGCCAAGTTCTCCTGGGATCCACGCGGCGAGACCGGCTGGGTCTACCTCCGAGTCACCCCCAGGACGGTACGAGCCTGGCACGAGGAGCACGAACTCAAGGGCCGCGTGCTGATGCGAGACGGCGCATGGCTGGCCTGAGAGCCGGACGGCCCGGGGGCCCCGGGGCTCATGAGGCTGATGCCGCGAGGCTGCTCGCCACCCCTCACAGACTCGGTACGGCCGCAAGCCCCGGCCCCACCCCCATGACCGCGATCGCACCGTCCCGGTCCGTCCGAAGCACCTCCGCTCCCCCGGCCCGCAGCGCCTGGACCGTCGCCGGAGCGGGATGGCCGTACGGGTTGTCCCGCCCGGCCGACACCAGCGCGAGCCGTGGCCGGACCGCCCGTATCAGCCCGGGATCCTGGTAGGCGGAACCATGGTGGGCGACCTTGAGCACGTCCACCGGGCCGAGTGCGGGGTGGGCCCGCAACAGGCCCTGCTGGGCGGGTGGTTCGAGGTCTCCCAGGAGCAGCAGCCTCAGCCCCTCCCGTGTTCGGACGAGCAAGGTGACGCTGGCGTCGTTCGGCCCGGACTCCTCCGGGCCCGCCACCCCGGGTATCCCGGGTGTCCCCGCCGGCCACAGCACCTGCCACTCCAGCGGACCCAGCCGTCTCCGCTCCCCCGGCGACGCACGGATGACGGGCACCCCCGCCGCCTGGGCCACGCGCCGTACGGCCGCCACCTGTGCCCGGGGCTCTTCGAGCGCCGTCGTCTGGATCGCCCCGACCGACCGGCCCCGCAGGACCCCCGGCAGGCCGGCGACGTGGTCCGCGTGGAAGTGGGTCAGGACGAGCAGCGGGATCCGCCGGACACCGAGATCGTGCAGGCAGCGGTCCACGAGGGCCGGGTCGGGCCCCGCGTCCACGACGACGGCCGTGTCCCCACCGGCCGCGAGCACGGTCGCGTCACCCTGACCTACCTGACACATCGCGAACGTCCAGCCCGGTGGCGGCCAGCCGCTGACCAGCCGGGTCAACGGCGGCGGTCGCACCACCGCGAGGAACAGCAGGACGACACAGCCGACCGCCACCCTCCGCCGGTACGGCAGCCTCCACGCCCCGAGCACCACAAGGCCGAAGAGCCCTGCGAGGAGCAGCCCGCCCCACCAGCCGCCGGGCCAGCCGGCCTCCGCGCCGGGCAGCGCGGCACCCGCCCGGGCCACACCCGCGATCCACCCGGCGGGCCAGGCCGCTACCTCCGCCACCAGCTCCGCCGCCCAGAGCGAGACCGGGGCCAGCGCGAGCGCGGCGAAGCCGAGCACCGTGGCCGGGGCCACGGCCACCTCGGCGAGCAGGTTGCTGGGAATCGCGACCAGGCTCACCCGCGCGGCGAACACCGCCACCACGGGCGCGCACACGGCCTGGGCCGCCAGGGCCGCCGCAAGTGCCTCGGCGAGCCTGCCCGGCACCCCGCGCCGCCGCAGCGCGTCACTCCAGCGCGGCGCGATCGTGAGCAGCGCCCCGGTGGCCAGGACCGAGAGCAGGAATCCGTAACTCCGCGCCAGCCACGGGTCGTAGAGCACCAGCAACAGCACGGCGCCGGCCAGCGCGGGAATCAGCGACCTGCGCCGCCCCGTGCCGATGGCGAGCAGCGCGACCGAGCCGCAGGCCGCCGCCCGCAGCACACTCGGATCCGGGCGGCACACGACCACGAAGAGGAGCGTCAGGCCTCCCCCGATCACCGCGGTGGCCCGCAGCGAAAGCCCGATCCGGGGCGCGAGCCCACCCCGCTCCACCCGCATCGCCGCTCCCGGCGGCCCGATCAGCAGGAGCAGGACGACCGTGAGGTTGGACCCGGAGACGGCAAGCAAGTGAGTGAGGTCCGTGGCCTCGAAGGCATCGCTGAGTTCCGGATCGATCCGCGAGGTGTCGCCGACGACAAGCCCCGGCAGCAACGCCCGCGCGTCACCGTCGAGGTCATCGGTCGCACGGCGCAGCCCCGCCCGCAGCTCCCCGGCCCTGCGCTGCGCGCCGCTCGGCGGCCCGGTGATCCGGGGTGGCCCGGCTCCCTCGACCCGCAGCACCGCCGCGAACCTGTCCCCCGGGCGCATCGGGGGTGCCAGCCGTGCGGCGAGTCGCAGCCGGGTCGACGGCAGCAGCCGCAGCCACTCCCGCTGGGCCTGCCCGGCCGGAACGATCACCAGGACCGGTGTCCTGGTCCGGTGCGCGGCTCCGCGGGCCGCCTCGACGAGGGTCGCCTCGCCATTGAGGACGACGGAGACCGGGGCCGTCCTGTCGCCCCGGATCCGGGGCCGGGTGAGCCGGGGATCGGAGGTGACCGTGACCTCCGCTCCCACCCGGGCGTACTCCTCCGCGAGCCCGGGCACGGGCCCCCGCCTCAGGTCCGCGGCATGCAGCCCGCCCGCGGCGCCACCGGCGGCCGCGCAAAGCAGCACGGCCACCCCCGCAGTACCCCGAAGCCACCACCCAGCGCCCTCCAGACCAGCCCCTGCCCGACCCACCCCCTCCCGCTCCCGCTCCCGACCGGAGGACCGCACGCGAACCGCCACCATCAAGACCCCCGCCCCCGCCAGGCAGACGAGCACCCCCACGCACACCCACCACCCGGCCACACCCACTGCGAGTCCGGCCGCTCCCCAGGCCGCCAACGCGGGCGGAACGAGGCGGAGATCGGTGGGCCCCTCCTCAAGCAGCCGGCCGCGCCACGACGGGACGGACTCCTCCGTCACCTCACGCGCGTTCATGGCCGGACCAGCGGCGCGAGGTCCGCGAACCGGCGTTCCCCGATGCCATTGACCTCGCGCAGCTCGGCCACCGACCGGAATCCACCGTGCTCCGCACGATGGTCGACGATGTGCTGGGCCAGCACCGGCCCCACCCCGGGCAGGGTGTCGAGCTGCTCCACCGTCGCCGCGTTCAGGCTCAACGGTGCCGCCCGCGTACCGGCCGCGGCTCCCGCTCCTACTCCCCCGCCCACTCCCGAAGCGCCGCCCACGACCACCGGCGGCGTCACCCCGACCGCGACCTGTTCGCCGTCCAGCAGGACCCGGGCCCGATTGAGGCCGGTTAGGTCCGTCCCCGGCCTGGCCCCTCCGGCCGCCCGCAACGCGTCCGCGACCCGCGACCCGGCCGGCAGGGTCAGCACCCCGGGCCGTCGCACCTTGCCGCTCACGTCGACGACCACACCCGACGGCGATGCCCCCGGGGTCGGCGCCGCCGAGGCGCCCGCAGTCACCCCGGCCTCCGGCGGCGGCGCCGCGTGCACGATCTCCGGCGCCTTGACCGCCTCCGGCCTGCCGGTCCAGAAGTACCGCCCGGCGAATGCGGCGGCCACGACGAGGACCACGGCCAGCGCGGCCAGGGTCCGCGGTTCGAGGCCGCACCGGGTCTGCACCCACACCGGCAACCGCTCACTCAGCCCCAACCGCAGTCGCTCCCACCGTGCGGGAGTCGCCCTTTCCTCCTGGGGTCCGGGTGGCTCGACCACCTCCGACGCTCCCCATTCCGCCGGGCGTCGAACCGGCGCGACAGGCCGGGTGGTGGCGGGGAAGAGCGCCTCGCCCCGGCGCCGTACGGCCGCGCCGTGCGCCGCGACCGCGCGCCTTCCCCGTGCCCGCGCGGGAGGCGAACCGCGCCCCCGGACGCGCAAGCGCCCGTCCGATCCGGGAGCACGCCCCGGACCGCTGGACGCGCGCCCCGTCGTGCGACGAGCCGAGGAACGGGTGGAGTTGACTACAGACGGACGGTTTGCGAGATGTGTGCGAAGAGCCATGGACAGGACGGTAGGCACATCCGTCCGAATCCGCTGAGACCCATCGATTTCCGTGGACAGACGCCCAGTTGTGGAAAAACGCGTCACTCACACGAGGGAAGAACCCGTCAGCGCGGTGACACGACGACGGCGAGCAGACCGGGTCCGGTGTGCGCCCCGATCACCGCGCCCACCTCGCTGACCTGCAACTCCTCCAGTCCCGGCACCCGTTCACGCAGCCGGTCGGCGAGCACGGCGGCCCGCTCGGGCGCGGAGAGATGGTGCACGGCGACGTCGACCGGTCCCGCGCCCGCCCGTTCCACCGCGATCTCCTCCAGGCGGGCGATCGCCTTCGACGCCGTCCGTACCTTCTCGCGCAGCTCGATCCGGCCTCCGTCGAGCTGGAGCAGCGGTTTGACGGCGAGCGCCGAACCGAGCAGTGCCTGCGCGGCGCCGATCCGCCCGCCCCTGCGGAGGTAGTCCAGCGTGTCGACGTAGAAGAAGGCGGAGGTCCCGGCGGCCCGCTTCTCGGCGGCGGCGACGGCCTCGTCCATCGAGCCGCCGGCGTCCACGACCTCGGCCGCCGCGAGCGCGCAGAAGCCGAGCGCCATCCCGACCATGCGGGTGTCGATCACCTTGACCGGTACGGGGGCGTCCTTGGCCGCCACGACGGCGGCGTCGTACGTGCCGGAGAACTCGCCGGAGAGGTGCAGCGAGACGATGCCCGTCGCACCGGCCTCGGCCGCCGCGCGGTAGGTCGCCGCGAAGACCTCGGGCCCGGGCCGCGAGGTGGTCACGGGACGGCGCTTCTGGAGCGCCTGGGCCAGTGAGCGGGCCGAGATCTCGGTGCCCTCTTCGAGCGCTCTGTCGCCGATGACGACGGTGAGCGGGACAGCGGTGATGCCGTGCCGCTCCATCGTCTGGGGTGGCAGGTAGGCCGTGGAATCGGTGACGATAGCGACATGCCGGGACATGAGCGGGAGGTTACCCGCCGGGGCCGCTCCGCGGCAGCCCGGCCCCGCGTTCCACGACGTCAGGTCGTGGTCTCGGGCCGGGCGGACTTCTCCCACGGGTAGGTGGTCGCGCGCGGGTCGCGCGCCGTGATCGCCTGCGGCGCCTGCCGGTCCGGGGTCTCCCCGTCCGGGCGGGGCCCGGCCTCCGCGTCACGGCCTCGGCCTCCGTCGGCCGGCGCGTCCGCCTCCGCGGGCCAGGTCTGCCCCCGCTCGGCGTCCGGCGCCGGAGCGCCGGCGTCGGGCCAGGAGAAGTCGTCCGCCGTGGGGTCCTGGGCGGTCGCCCCCGACCAGTGGCGCAGCGCGCCCGCCTCCAAGTCGATCTGGGCGCTCAGCGAGCCCAGGTCGTCCTCCGCGAACTTCCGCGCCCGGTCCCTGGCGGCCCAGCGCAGCGAGTCGGCCGAGTCCGTGATCCGCTCGGTGCGCTCCCGCAGGTCCTTGAGCTGTCCGGCCACGCGCGCCTTGTCCGGCTCGCGCTCCAGCCGCTTGAGGTCCTCGTCCAGCTCGCGGCCGTGGGCGCTCAGCCGCCCGAAGAGGTCGAGGGACTCCCGCAGCGAGGCGTCCTCGGCCACGCCCGCCTGCAGGGCGTCCTGCGTCGCACGCATCGAGGTCCGCAGGGAGAGCCGCAGCTGGGCCAGCTCACCGCCGACCCCGACCTGTCCGAAGCTCTTGGCGCGCAGCGTGGTGTCCTCGACGGTGCGCCGGGCCTGGTGGATCGTGCGGTCGACACCGCGCTTGGCGGCCTTGACCGCCTTCACGGTCGCGTAGACCCCCAGCGCCACGAAGGCGAAGAAGAGCAGCGCCATGATCACAATCGCGGCTTCCATGTCCGCCCCTCCGGCGTGGGTCGAAATCCCTCGGCTGTCGTTCTTCCACGGTAAACGGAACGGGCAGGCCAGAGGTTCCATTGGAACCCCCAACCTGCCCGTAGGGGAAACCCCTCATGCCTCGCAGCCGGCATCAGCCGCCGAAGCGGCCGATGTGGCAGAAGCGGCCAAAGCAGCCGATACGGCCGAAACCGCCGAAGCTATCCGGCGACGATGTTGACCAGCTTCGGCGCCCGCACGATGACCTTGCGGATCTGCGCGCCACCCAGCGCCGCGACCACGTTCGCGTCACCCAGGGCCAGCGCCTCCAGCTCCGCGTCCGTGATCGCCGGGGAGACCTCCAGGCGGGCCTTGACCTTGCCCTTGATCTGCACCACGCAGGTCACGGTCTCGTCGACGACGTACGCCGGGTCGGCGACCGGGAAGTCCTGGTGGACGACGGAGGCGGTGTGGCCCAGCTTGCGCCACAGCTCCTCGGCGATGTGCGGGGCCAGCGGGGCGACCAGCAGCACCAGCCGCTCGGCGACCGAGCGGGAGACCGGGCCGCCCACCTTGGTCAGGTGGTTGTTCAGCTCGGTGACCTTGGCGATGGCGGTGTTGAAGCGCATGGCCGCCATGTCCTGCGAGACACCGTCGATCGCCTTGTGCAGGGCGCGAAGCGCGTCCTCGTCCGGCTCGGTGTCGACGACGGTCGCCTCACCGGTCGCCTCGTCGACGATGTTGCGCCACAGTCGCTGCAGCAGCCGGTACTGGCCGACCACCGCGCGCGTGTCCCACGGGCGGGAGACGTCCAGCGGGCCCATCGCCATCTCGTACAGGCGCAGGGTGTCGGCGCCGAACTCGGCGCAGATCTCGTCCGGCGTGACGGCGTTCTTCAGGGACTTGCCCATCTTGCCCAGGACGCGGCTGACCTTCTCGCCCTGGTACCAGTAGCCGCCGTCGCGCTCCTCGACCTCGGCCGCCGGCACGGCGATGCCGCGCGCGTCCCGGTAGACGAAGGCCTGGATCATGCCCTGGTTGTACAGCTTGTGGAACGGCTCTGCGGAGGAGACGTGGCCCAGGTCGAACAGCACCTTGGACCAGAACCGCGCGTACAGCAGGTGCAGTACGGCGTGCTCGGCGCCGCCGACGTACAGGTCGACGCCACCGGTGGGCATGCCCTCGCGGGGGCCCATCCAGTACTGCTCGATCGCCGGGTCGACCAGCTTCTCGGAGTTGTTCGGGTCCAGGTAGCGCAGCTCGTACCAGCAGGAACCGGCCCAGTTGGGCATGGTGTTGGTCTCGCGGCGGTACTTCTTCGGCCCGTCGCCCAGGTCCAGGGTGACGTTGACCCAGTCCTCGTTGCGGGACAGCGGCGTCTCGGGCTGGGTGTCGGCGTCGTCCGGGTCGAAGGTGCGCGGCGAGTAGTCCTCGACCTCGGGCAGCTCCAGCGGCAGCATCGACTCGGGCAGCGAGTGCGCGATGCCGTCCTCGTCGTAGACGATCGGGAAGGGCTCGCCCCAGTAGCGCTGGCGGCTGAACAGCCAGTCGCGCAGGCGGAAGTTGACGGTGCCCTCGCCGATGCCGCGGTCGGCCAGCCAGGCGGTGATCTTCGCCTTGGCCTCGACGACGCCCAGGCCGTCCAGGGAGATCTCGTCGTTCGCGGAGTTGACCAGCTTCGCCTCGTACGAGGCGAAGGCGTCGTCCCAGTCGGCCGGGTCGGTGCCGCGGTCGTCGCTCGGCTCGACGACGCAGCGCATGGGCAGTTCGAAGGCGCGGGCGAACGCGAAGTCGCGGGTGTCGTGGGCGGGGACGGCCATGATCGCGCCGGTGCCGTAGCCCATCAGGACGTAGTCGGCGATGAAGACCGGGACCTGCTGGCCGCTGACCGGGTTGGTCGCGTACGCGCCGGTGAAGACACCGGTCTTGTCCTTGGCCTCGGCCTGCCGCTCGACGTCGGACTTGGAGGCGGCCTGCTTGCGGTAGGCGGCGACGGCGTCGGCCGGGGTGGCGTGCCCGCCCGTCCACACGTCGTGCGTGCCGGCCGGCCACGCGTCCGGGACGATCTTCTCGACCAGGTCGTGCTCGGGGGCCAGGACCATGTAGGTGGCGCCGAACAGGGTGTCCTGGCGGGTGGTGAAGACGGTGATCGCACCGGCGTCGCCGACCTGGAAGTCGACGCGGGCGCCCTCGGAGCGGCCGATCCAGTTGCGCTGCTGCAGCTTGATGGCCTCGGGCCAGTCCAGCGCGTCCAGGTCGTCCAGCAGCCGGTCCGCGTAGGCGGTGATGCGCATGTTCCACTGGCGCAGCTTGGCCTTGAAGACGGGGAAGTTGCCGCGCTCGGAACGGCCGTCGGCGGTGACCTCCTCGTTGGCCAGGACGGTGCCCAGGCCGGGGCACCAGTTGACCGGCGCGTCGGAGGCGTAGGCCAGCCGGTACTCGCCCAGGACGTCGGAGCGCTCGGAAGCGTTCAGCTCGCTCCACGCGCGCGTGGTGCCCGGGACGTCACGCGTGCCGTTCTCGAACTGCTCGACCAGCTCGGCGATCGGGCGGGCCTTCTCGGCCTCGTCGTCGTACCAGGAGTTGAAGATCTGCAGGAAGATCCACTGGGTCCACTTGTAGTACTCCGGGTCGATCGTCGCGAACGACCGGCGCTTGTCGTGGCCCAGGCCCAGCCGGCGCAGCTGGACCTTCATGTTCTCCATGTTGGCCTCGGTGGACACGCGCGGGTGCGTGCCCGTCTGCACGGCGTACTGCTCGGCCGGCAGGCCGAAGGCGTCGAAGCCCAGGGTGTGCAGCACGTTGTGGCCGGTCATGCGCTGGTGGCGGGCGAAGACGTCGGTGGCGATGTAGCCCAGCGGGTGGCCGACGTGCAGGCCCGCACCCGAGGGGTACGGGAACATGTCCATGATGAACTTCTTGGGGCGGGCCGCGACGGCCGCGTCGCCCGCCAGGTCACCTGTCGGGTTCGGGGCCTCGTAGGTTCCCTCGGCGTCCCAGAAGTCCTGCCAGCGTGCCTCGATGTCGGCGGCCATGACCGCCGTATAACGATGCGGGGCCGCCGTCTCGGCAGCCGAATTCATCTCGCTCATGATCCTTGAAGCTCCATCGATCGTCTCTGCCCACTGCCCGCGAACTGCACTGCCACGAAATGAAAAATCCCCTCGCACAGGAGGGGACGCCGCGCCGATTCCGACCGGATCTTTCATCCGTCGGGACTGATCAGCGCGGCTCGCTAAGCAGGAGGCGTACGGCACGCATGGCGTCAGGGTACCGCAGGGCCCACAGGGGCCGCACCGACGTTCCGCCCGCCGGTCACCCGATGGCCGACGGGGCCCGGGGCGCCCGGGTTACTCCGCGTATCGCCCCTATCCGGGGCAACCCCAGAGTCAGTTCTCGGTCGCGTACCGCGTAAACGAGCAAACCACCTACCGCTCGGTATGGAGCGACTTAGCATGCCGCAACGGGACCGCTTATCCGCACCATTCGGAGTCGCACCCATGAACCCTCATCGCAAGATCCGCTCTTCCCCCGTTCCGCGAACCGGTGTGAGTCGGCCGGTTCAGCGCGGGATTTCCATCGCGGGGCTGGTGGTCATTCCCCTGCTCGTCCTCGGCGGCAGTGAAGGATTCCGGGCCGCCCTCGACTTCACCAGCGGCGTGCTGTCGCTGGTGTCCCTCACCGCGTCCGTCGCGTGGGGTCTGATCGCGACCGACCGGCTGCTGCTCTCCACCCGGCACCGGCTGCTCGCCCAGGGGATCCACCGCGGCACCGCGGTCGCCGCGCTCGGCTTCCTGCTGCTGCACGGCACCGTGAAGGTCGCCCTCGGCCGGGTCGAGCCGGTCGGCGCGCTGCTCCCCTTCGGCCTCGGCGTCTCCGGAAGCTCGGCGCTCATCGGCTTCGGCTCGCTCGCCGGGCTCCTCATGGTCGTCACGGCCGCCACCGGCGCGCTGCGCAGCACCTTGGCGGGCCGGAGCCGTTTCGCCGCCCGCTGGCGCCCGCTGCACATGCTGGCGTACCCGGCCTGGTGCTTCGCCCTGGTCCACGGTCTGTACGCGGGACGCCCGGCCGCCACCTGGGTCCTCGTCATGTACTGCCTGGCGCTGACCGCGGTCGCGGCGGCCGTCTCGCTCCGGTTGCTGCCCGCCCCCGCGCAGCGGGCGCTCGTGGACCGGCTCGCCGGCCTCCTGGCGTCCCTGGAGGGTCGCTCCCGGCCCCCGGAGCCGGACAGGACGGTCGAGAGGCCCGAAGGCCCAGCCGGCGCCGAGAGCCCGGCGGGCCCGTCCGCCGGGCCCGTCCCCGACGAGCCCGCCACCGTGTCCGCCGAGTGGCTCGACCGCCCTGCCCCCGGCGTCCCCGCCGGCTTCTCGGCCGCCTACCGCGCGGTCTCCCGCTCCATCGGCGAGCCCCGGCCCGAGCAGGCCCCGTACGACACGGAGAGCGTGCCGTACGCCTCGGAGCCGACCCCGTACCAGCCCGATCCCACCCCGTACCAGCCCGAGCCCACTCCGTACGCAGCCGCGGCCGATCCCGTCGGACCCGCCCCGCTCGCCGAGCGCGTTCCCCTGACCGAGGAGATACCCGTCGTCCCCGAACCGCCCCGCCGCCCCGGCTTCTGGCCCGCCCCCTCGCCCCCGATGCCGACCTACGCGGCCCCGGCCCCGACGCCGACGTACGGGGCGCCTCCCCCGGCGCCGACGTACGCCAGCCCGCCGCCCGCGGGTGAGCCCTGGACCGCGCCCTCTGGAGAACGCCCGTGAACGCACCGCTCCCCGACGTCCCCGAGGTACGGGTGGTCGGCCTGCCCCAGCTCACCCAGGGTTTCGACCTGGTCGAGCGGCTCGGGCTCGACATGCACCTGAAGGTGCACGGGCCGCTCGACCCCATGAGCGGCGAGTACCTGGCCAGACTCGCGGACGAGATGTCCCTCCACGGGCGCGGTGGCGCCGGTTTTCCCTTCGGCCGCAAGCTCAGGGCGGTCGGCGAGGCGGCGATCCGCCGTGGGGTGCGCCCGGTGGTCGTGATCAACGGCAGCGAAGGCGAACCCGCCTGCCGCAAGGACACCGTGCTGCTCAACCGCGCCCCGCACCTGATCCTGGACGGCGCGCTGCTGGCGGCGGAGGCCCTCGGTGCCCGGACGCTGATCGTGGCCGTCACCCGTAACTCCACGGAGATATCCATCCGGGCCGCACTCGCCGAGCGCGGCCTGTCCGACCGGCGCGGACAGGGTCTACGCGCGCGTGTCGTCCGTACTCCCGAGCGGATGGTCTCCGGGGAGGCCTCCGCTGTGATCCGCGCGGCGGGCGGCGGCCCCGCCCTGCCGCCCGGCCGCCGGGAGCGCGCGGCCGAGTCGGGGGTGGGCGGCGCGCCGACGCTGCTGTCCAACGCCGAGACCTTCGCCCAGCTGGCCGTGGCGGCCCGGATCGGTCCGCGCCGCTACCGCCACACCGGCCTGGACGCGGAGCCCGGCACGGTCCTGCTGACGCTGTCCGGCTCGGTCGCGCGCCCGATGGTCGTCGAGGTGCCCACGGGCGTCCCGCTGCGGTACGTGCTCCAGCTGGCGGGGGCCCCTGCGCTGCCCCAGGGCGTCCTCACGGGCGGCTACCACGGGAGCTGGATCGACTCGGTCGCGGTCGACGACGCGGTCGTCTCGCGGGCGTCCCTCGCGGCCGTCGGCGGGGCGCTCGGGGCCGGGGCGATCCTGCCGATCGGACCGGAGACCTGCCCGCTCGGGGAGTCGCTGCGGGTCGCGAACTGGCTGGCGGCGGAGACCGCCGGTCAGTGCGGGCCGTGCCGGCTCGGGCTCCCCGCAGCCGCCGGCGGTCTCTCCGACGTACTGAACGGGGGCGGCCCGGCCGCGCTGGAGGCGCTGCGGGCGGTCACCCAGGCGGTCAAGGGCCGGGGCGCGTGCAAGCACCCGGACGGTTCGGCCCGCTTCCTCGCCTCGACGCTCTCGTCGTTCACGGACGACCTGGCAGCCCATGTCCTCGGCGGCGGCTGCGGCCGCCCGACCCTCGGCGTGCTGCCGCTGCCCGGGCCTGGCCAGCAGGACGCGGAGGAGTCGATTCCGAGCGGCGAGAAGCTGGCCGTGGACTGGACGCTCTGCCAGGGGCACGGGCTGTGCGCGGACATCGTGCCGGAGCTGATCCGGCTGGGCCCCGACGGCTATCCGGCGCTCGCCGACGCCTCCGTGCCGACGCATCTGCGGGGCCGGGCGCAGCGGGCCGTACGCCGTTGTCCCGCGCTGGCGCTCCGGGTCGAGCAGACGGCCCAGGAGCGTCCGGCGCTTCCGCCCGGCGGCGGCCGCAAGGCGCTGGGCAGCGGCAGGGGTTGACCCCAGGAGCCGTCGACAGTCACAGACGGCCGCACACGAAGAAGCGGACCATCCGATCCGGATGGTCCGCTTCTTCGTTCTCTTGTGGAGCTAAGGAGAATTGAACTCCTGACCTCCTGCATGCCATGCAGGCGCTCTACCAACTGAGCTATAGCCCCGTGCTGTCCGCCCTGTTCCGGGTTTCCCCCGCGGCGACAGACAGAACATTAACCGGCCGTCCGGGGGATCACCAAATCGTTTCCCTGGGCGTTCGAACGCGGCGGGTAGGGTCCCCCTCTGTGACCGTGTCCGTGATCGCCCGCACCCGCGCCCGCCAGTGGCCCCTCGCCACCGCCGTGGCGGTTTGTCTCCTGTCGTTCGTCGCTTTCTGGGTGGCGCAGCGGCTCGCCCACGTGAACATGCTCGACGTGATGGTCTATCGGGCCGAGGGGGAGACGGTCCGGGCCGGCGGCGATCTCTACGCGATGCGCGCCACCTCGGCGAACCTCGCCATGACCTACCCGCCCTTCGCGGGGCTGATGTTCGTCCCGCTGACGTTCGTCGACGTCCCGCTGATGCGGACGCTGGCCACGGCCGGAAACCTGCTTCTCGTGGTCGCGCTGGTCCAGCTCTCGCTGCGCCTGGTCCGGCCATCCCTCTCCGCCGAGCGGCTGTGGCGCGCCACGCTCTTGGTGGCGGCGGTCGTCGTCTGGTGCGAGCCGGTGTGGACGACGCTGCGGTACGGGCAGATCAACCTGCTCATCGCGGTGGCCGTGCTGTGGGACTTCACACGCCGCGAGGGCAGCCGCTGGGCGGGCGTGGGCATCGGTCTCGCGACTGCGGTGAAGCTCACACCGGGGCTCTTCGTCGTCCTCCTGCTGGCGGCCGGGCTGCTCCAGTGGCGTCGCGAGCGGCGCTGGAACGCGTGGCTGCGGATGGCCGCCACGGCGACGGCGGTGTTCCTCGGGACGACCCTGGCCAGCGCGCTGGCCCTGCCGTACGACTCCAAGCGCTTCTGGACCCACACGCTCTTCGAGACGGGCCGGGTCGGCTTCGCCGAGGAGACCGCGAACCAGTCGCTGCGCGGGGTGCTGGCCCGGCTGCTGCACACCGACGACCCCGGTCTGCTGTGGGCGGTCGTCGCGGCCGCGCTCGGAGGCGCCGCGATGGCGCTCGCGGTCCGGGCCGCGCTGCGCGGGGACAAGGCGCTGGCCGTGATCGTCTGCGCGGTGACCGCGCTGATGATCAGCCCGATCTCGTGGTCCCACCACTGGGTGTGGTGCGTGCCGCTGCTGGTGCTGCTGGTGGACCGCCGTGAGCGGATACGGCCGGCCTGGACGGTCTGGGCGGTGCCGCTGGTCTTCGCCTCGTTCGCGCTCTGGTGGGTGCCGCACGACCCGGGCCGCCCCGAACTCGACCAGAACGCCGGCCAGATGCTGCTCTCGGCGATCTATCCGCTGACCGTGACGGCGCTGTTCGTGGGGTACGCGCTCACGCGCCGGCCTCAGGCCGTGGCGAAGGAGTAGAACCGCTTGAGGGTGCAGTGTTCGTCGAGGAGCCGGCCGTAGATCGGCTCCCCTTCGAGCTCGCGGTAGGTCTCGATGGGGTCGCCTTTTATGATCAGCGCCCGCGCGCACTCCTCGCACCAGTACTGGTAGTCGACGTTGACCGGGTCCATGTCACGGACGATGGGCGTACCACTGCCGCACCAGTCGCATTTCCGCCTGTGCGCACCCATCACTCAGCTCCAGCTGTGGCCGCAGGACGTGCACACATAGGACACTCCGCCGTTGTCACCGAGCATTTGGGCCACCTGGGCGGAACCGCACGAGGGGCAGTCGGACAGAACCTCAAAAGGTTCCGCGGACTCGACGGGATCGGTGACGGCATGGGCCTCGGCATCCTCGGCACCGCTCACGGCCAACGCGCACTCCCTCCCGCCCGGACCCTCGTTCCCCTCCGGCCGTCCGATTCTGCCATGGCCCCGCAAGGGGGTCAGCGAGCTCGGCGTACCAGGGCGGTCGACGCGCCCAAGATCGAAGCGGCGGCCAGCGCGAGGGCGCACGCCCACAGCGCCTCGCCGGAGTCATACGCCCCTGGCGCGTGCAGCCGCCCCAGGAAGAGCGCACCGAAGGCCGCCACGCCGATCAGCTGCCCCAGCTGGGTGACGGTGGCGAGCAGTCCGCTGGCGTCGGCGGCGTCCTCGGGCCTGACGGCGGCCAGAGCGCGGGTCAGGGCGGGGCTGAAGGCGAGCGCGAGCCCTCCGCCCATGGCGGCGAGCGCCGGGTAGAGGGCCCAGCCGCCCGTGCCGCCGCCCTGGAGGAGCGCGCCCATGGCCAGAGCGGCGGCCGCGGCGGCGAGGAAGCCGGCCGGGACCAGCACGCGCTGCGCGCGGGCGGGCCAGCGCCGCCAGGTGAGGCCGATCACGCCGAAGACGACGGCGGCCGGTGCGAAGGTCAGCCCCGCGCGCAGCGCGCTGAAACCGAGCCCTCCCTGCAGGTGCAGGGTGAGGGTGAACAGGAAACCGGCATTGACGGCCATCGCCACGCCGATCCGGAACGCGGCCTTCCCTATGCCGGGGATCCGCAGGACGCGCGGGGCGATGAGCGGGGCGCCGCCCCGGCGGGCGAGCCCCGACTCGTACGCGCCGAAGGCCACGAACATGACCGCGGAGACCGCGAGCGAGATCCAGGACCACAGCGGCCAGTCCTCCTCCTGCCCGAGGACCAGCGGGACGGTCAGCAGTGAGACGGCGGCCGCGAGCAGGACCAGGCCGGGCAGGTCGAGGGGGCGGGAGCGTTCGGGTTCGGTGCGCGCGTCGCGCGGCAGGACGCGTGCGCCGAGCGCCAGCAGGGCCAGTCCGATGGGCACGTTGACGAGGAAGACCGGCCGCCATCCGCTGCCGAGGAGATCGGCGCTGACGAGGACTCCGCCGACGACCTGTCCCGCGGCGGCGCCGGTGGCGAGCACGGCGGAGTACGCCCCGAGGGCCCGGACGCGGCCCTCGCCGGTGAAGGTGCGCTGGATGAGGCTGAGCACCTGCGGGATCATCAGGGCCGCCCCGGCCCCCTGGACGAGCCGGAAGGCGATCAACTGGCCCGTGTCGGCGGCCAGTCCGCAGGCGAGCGAGGCGGCGGTGAAGACGGCGAGTCCGCCGAGGTACATCCTTCGGTGGCCGAGGCGGTCACCGAGACGCGCGCCGGTGATCAGCAGGACCGCGTAGGCGATGGTGTATCCGGCGACGACGAGCTGAAGTCCCGCTCCCGAGGCCCCCAGTTCGGTACGGATAGTGGGGGCGGCGACATTGACGATGAAGACGTCGAGCAGCGCCATGAACTGCGCGGCGAGCACCACGGCGAGCAGCAGCCCGGGGCGGTTGTCGGTGCCACCGTCTTTACTGAGTACGGGACGTGTTGTGGTCGTCGTCATGGCAGCCAGCCTGACGGGGGTCCGATACGGGTAACGAGAGCCCGCTGATGCTGGTACTGACACCACCTGGCAACGGCGGTACGGGGACTCGACCATGGGGGTGTGACGATCTTGGCAGCACCGGCACAGCCGCGCCGCAGACACGAACTGGCCGCGTTCCTGCGCGGCCGCCGGGCCCGGGTGACTCCGGAGGACGTGGGGATGCCACCCGGCTTCCGCCGCCGCACACCGGGGCTGCGCCGCGAGGAGGTCGCCCAGCTCTCCGGCGTCGGCGTCACCTGGTACACCTGGCTGGAACAGGGCCGTCCGATCAACGCCTCCGCCCAGGTGCTCGACGCGGTGGCCCGTGTCCTCCGGCTCGACCGGCCCGAGCGCGAGCATCTGTACCACCTCGCGGAGGTGCCGTTGGCGCCGGACCACGCCGCCGAGGACGTGGACGTGGTCAGCCCGGAGATCCAGGGCATCCTGGACGCCCTGGTCCCTCATCCGGCGGTGGTCTACAACAGCCGGTACGACGTGCTCGCGACCAACTCGACGTACCGGCTGCTCTTCCCCGCTCCGGACACCACACCGGCCGATACCCGCAATGTCCTGTGGACGCTCTTCACGATGGAGGACCACAGCTGTCCGCTCGTCGACAAGGGGCGCGAGCTTCCGCTGATGGTGGCCCAGATGCGCGGCGCCTACGGCCGGCACGTGGGCGAGCCCGCCTGGGAGTCGTTCGTCCGCGGGCTCGCGGCGGCGAGCCCGGAGTTCGCGCGGCTGTGGCGGAGCGGCGACGTGGTCCCGCCCGGCAGCCACGTCAAGACCTTCCGTCACGACGCCGTGGGAGAGCTCCGGATGACCTCTGTGTCCCTCTCCATCAACGGGATGCCGGAGTGCCGGATCGTCGCCTACACCCCCAACGACGAGGAGAGCGGACGGGCGATCGAGACGCTCCGCGCCGAGGGGGTGGACACCTGGACGTGACGGCACCGGAGGAGGTGGGAGGGGAACGGACAGGGGGAAACGACGAATCCCGCCCCCTGATGGGGACGGGATTCGGTGACTGTGGAGCTAAGGAGAATTGAACTCCTGACCTCCTGCATGCCATGCAGGCGCTCTACCAACTGAGCTATAGCCCCTCGTGTTCTTCGCGCTCAGCGCTGCGAACAAGAAGAACTTTAGCCTGTGACCTGCCGGAAAGTGAAATCCGGGTCGGAGGTGCGCTCAGTCGTCGTCGCCGAGTACCGGTTCGGGCAGCGTGCCGGCGTTGTGCTCCATGAGCCGCCAGCCTCGGGCGCCCTCGCCGAGGACCGACCAGCAGCAGTTGGAGAGCCCACCGAGGCTCTCCCAGTGATGCGCCTCCAGGCCGAGGAGCCGGCCGATGGTGGTGCGGATGGTGCCGCCGTGGCTCACGACGACGAGGGTGCCGTCCTCCGGCAGCTTGTCGGCGTACTCCAGGACGAGCGGGGCGGCCCGGTCGGCGACCTCGGTCTCCAGCTCGCCGCCGCCCCGGCGCACGGGTTCGCCGCGCTTCCAGGCGGCGTACTGCTCGCCGAAGCGCCCCACGATCTCCTCGTGGGTCAGCCCCTGCCACTCCCCCGCGTACGTCTCGCGCAGGGCGGAGTCGTGCGTGATGACGTGGCCGGTGATCGCGGACAGCTCGGCGGCCGTGGCCGCCGCCCGCTTCAGGTCGGAGGCGATGATCGCGTCCGGCTTGAGCGAGGCGAGCAGCCGGGCGGCCCGGCGCGCCTGGGCGACGCCGGTCTCGGTCAGCTCGATGTCCGTGGAGCCCTGGAAGCGGCGCTCCAGGTTCCATGAGGTCTGGCCGTGCCGCCACAGGACGATGCGGCGGCCGCTGCCGCCCTTGGTGGTGCTCAGCTCAGCTCACCGTCCGTCTCCTCGCCGACGCCGGTGAGCGCGGCATGCTCGGCGGCCTTGCCGCGGGTCTTCAGGGCGTCGTCGGGGAGGGGCAGCTCGGGGCAGTCCTTCCACAGCCGCTCCAGGGCGTAGAAGACCCGCTCCTCGCTGTGCTGGACGTGGACGACGATGTCGACGTAGTCGAGCAGGATCCAGCGGGCGTCGCGGTCGCCCTCGCGGCGGACCGGCTTGGCGCCGAGCTCCTTGTTGAGCCGCTCCTCGATCTCGTCGACGATCGACTTGACCTGGCGGTCGTTGGGCGCGGAGGCGAGCAGGAAGGCGTCGGTGATCGACAGCACATCGCTGACGTCGTACGCGATGATGTCGTGCGCGAGCCGGTCGGCCGCCGCCTGGGCGGCGGCGTTGACGAGCTCGATGGAACGATCCGTGGCGGTCACAAGCAGGCTTTCGTCGGCGGTCAGAGACACATCAAGGGTCTCACGTACCGCCGACCGCCCCGCAAACGATTACGAACGGGTCACTTCTTGGTCCCGGGGATCTTGTAGTCCTGGCCCAGAACCACCGTGACATCGGCGTTTCCGGCGGGCTTGCCCTTCTTTGCCGCGCCGTCCGGGAGCCCGAGGGTCTTGGCGACCTCGGCGGCGGTCGCCTTCTGGGCGTCGTCGCCGTACAGGACCTGGGACGTCTCCTCGGTGTCCGCCTTCGCACCGCCCACGAAGGCGAAGCCTCCGTTGACCAGGACGACCCTGGCGGCCTCGGTGGCGTTCTTGCCGGTGGCGTCCTTGACCGAGACACGGACCGCCGCGCCCTGCTCGGGGGCGCTGACCTTGCCGCCGAGGATGTCCTTGACCACGCTGTCGGCCGCGGCCTCGCTGAGCGAGCCGTCCTGCTCCACCGGGAGTACGGCCGTCTTGTAGTCGCCGCCCTTGGCATGCTTGGCGAGACCGGCGAGCGAGGCGCCGAGGTCCTTCTCCGGCAGCGACGGGTCCAGGATCATGACCAGCGTCGCGATGGTGTCCGCGTTGGCCTTGGGGTCGTCGGACATCTTCCGCAGCACGCTGTAGAGGACCTGGCCGAAGCGCTGGAGCTGCTTGGCCTCGGCCTCGCCGGGCGCGCGGTAGGTGGCGTAGGCGACGGCGGCGCGTCCGTTCAGGGTCTGGTTCTCGCCCTTGGTGACGAGCGGGTCCTCGCCCTTCTTGTCACTGGGCACGGTGACGTCGGTGGTGAGGTCGATGCTGCTGACCGTCTCGACCAGGTTCTCCAGGAACGGGCTGTCCAGGCGCCAGGTGCCGGTGATCTTCGTGCCCAGGAGGTTGCCGACCGCCTCGCGCGTGCCGCTGGAGCCGTCGTCCTCGACGGACTTGGCGAGAGTGGTCGCCGAGCCCTCCGAATTGGACACGGAGAGGCTGTTGGGGAGCAGGACGGTGGTGCCCTGTCCGGTCGTGGTGTTGTCGACGAGGAGCGCGGTGGAGGTGTTGCCGCTCTTGATGTCGTGGAGGTGCACGACGATCGTGTCGCGCTTCTGCGGGCCGGTCGCGGTGTTCTGCTTCTGCTCCTCGCCGGACAGGCCGGGGAGCTTGCCCGCGGACCAGAGGTAGCCGACCCCGCCGACGGCGGCGAGGGCCAGGACCACGATGAGGGCGACGACCCGGTTGCGGCCGCGCCTCCTGGCCTCCTCGCGCCGCTCGGAGCGGCTCTCGGTGAACTTCAGCCAGTCGATGACGTCTTCGGAGTCCTCGTCGGGCTCCTCGATGAACGAGAACTGCTCGGTGCGGTAGTCGCGGTCACCGCCGCCCTCGGGCGCGGGGCGCTGGCCCGGCACACCGGGCGGCGCGGCCACCGGGGCGGGCGCGGGAGCGGGCCTGGGCGCGGCGGCCGGGGCCGTGTCGCCCTGGACCGCCCACTGCTGGCCGGTGTCGTACGAGGAGTAGCCGTAGCCCTGCTGCGGATGCTGCTGCTGCGCCTGCGGCTGCCCGTACGGGTCGTACTGCGGCTGCTGCTGGGGGGCCGCCTGGGGCTGCTGGGGCTGGAGCGGCTGCCCGTAGGCGTCGTAGCCGTACCCCTGCTGTTGTCCCTGGTTCTGCCCCTGCTGCTGTCCTTGGTGCTGGACATGCTGCTGCTGGGCGTACGGGTCGTACGGCTGCTGCGCCTGTGCTGGGACCTGCTGGTACACCGGTTGCCCGTACTCGTCGTAGCCGATGATCTGCGGCTGCGGGTAGTACGGGTCGTACGGGTTCTGGTCGTTCACCGGTGCCCCTCTCCGAGGCTCACTCGCCGCGGTACAACTGGCGCTTGTCGATGTAGCGAACCACACCGTCCGGCACCAAATACCAGACCGGATCGCCCTTGGCGACCCTCGCCCGGCAGTCGGTGGAGGAGATGGCGAGTGCGGGAACCTCGACGAGCGAGACGCCCCCCTTGGGCAGGCCGTCGTCCGTGAGGTCGTGGCCCGGCCGGGTGACGCCGATGAAGTGGGCGAGCGAGAAGAGTTCCTCCGCGTCGCGCCACGTGAGGATCTGCGACAGCGCGTCGGCACCCGTGATGAAGAAGAGGTCCGAGTCGCTGTTGAGGGAGCGCAGGTCACGCAGGGTGTCGATGGTGTACGTGGGCCCGCCCCGGTCGATCTCGATACGGCTGACCGAGAACTGCGGGTTGGACGCCGTGGCGATGACCGTCATCAGATAGCGGTCCTCGGCCGGCGACACCGTCTTGTCGCTCTTCTGCCACGGCTGCCCGGTCGGCACGAACACCACCTCGTCGAGGTGGAACAGGGCGGCCACCTCGCTGGCGGCCACCAGGTGTCCGTGGTGGATCGGGTCGAACGTTCCGCCCATCACGCCGAGTCGGCGCTTGCCGCGGCCGCCAGTAGGCACTTCCTGCTCTCCCATGCGTGCAGAGCCTACTGGCACGGCAGCGGGCGCCTTCGGTCCGGTCTCCGGCTCAGCGGTCGCGGTTGAAGCGGGTGGTGATCCACAGCAGCAGGAGCAGCGCGCCGAGCGCGCCGAAACCGGTGAGGTAGGGGTTGAGACTGTCGTGGTTGCCGCCGTGCTCGGCGCCCTCGGCGAGCATGACCAGGTTCGTGGCGGTGCTGTGGAGGCTCATCTTCGGCAGGACCTATCGATCGGGGATGGGAGCGGAGACTTCGCGCACATCGTATGCGGGCCGTCCGGGCACGCTCACGCCGACTCAGTCGTTGACCGGGCTGTCGTACCCCGCCGTTGCACCCGCGCCGGAGTTATCCACAGGCTCGGGCGCTCCGGGACCCCAGCACCTAGGCTGGGACGCGTCAGGGGGACGAGCAAGGTCTCGTACGAACAGGGGGCATCCATGACTGAGAAGACCGACAACGGCCAGGGGAACGTGCCGAGCAGGCAGCGCAAGCGCTTCCCGGACATCTCCTCACGCGCCTACGAGCACCCGGCGGACCGTTCGGCGCTCGTGGCCCTGCGCAAGCTCACCGGCTTCGACACGGTCTTCAAGGCGCTCAGCGGTCTGCTGCCCGAGCGCAGCCTGCGACTGCTCTTCCTCTCCGACTCCGTGCGGGTGAGCGACGCACAGTTCTCCCACCTCAACGACATGCTGAGGGACGCGTGTTACATCCTGGACCTGGAGAAGGTCCCGCCGATGTACGTCACGCAGGACCCGAAGCCGAACGCGATGTGCATCGGCCTGGACGAGCCGATCATCGTGGTCACCACCGGCCTCGTGGAGCTGCTCGACGAGGAGGAGATGCGCGCGGTCGTCGGCCACGAGGTGGGCCACGCCCTCTCCGGTCACTCCGTGTACCGCACGATCCTGCTGTTCCTCACCAGCCTGGCGGTCAAGATCGCCTGGATCCCGCTCGGGAACGTGGCGATCATGGCGATCGTGACGGCCCTGCGGGAGTGGTTCCGCAAGTCCGAGCTTTCGGCGGACCGGGCGGGGCTGCTTGTCGGCCAGGACCTGCAGGCGTCGATGCGCGGTCTGATGAAGATCGCCGGTGGCAACCATCTGCACGAGATGAACGTGGACGCGTTCCTCGCCCAGGCCGACGAGTACGAGAAGGGCGGCGATCTGCGCGACTCCGTCCTGAAGATCCTCAACGTGCTCCCGCGCACGCACCCCTTCACCACCGTCCGGGCGGCGGAGCTGAAGAAGTGGTCCGAGACCCGGGACTACCAGCGGATCATGGACGGTCACTACCCCCGGCGCACGGAGGACAAGGACACCTCGGTGACCGACTCCTTCCGGGAGTCCGCCGGGCACTACGCCGAGTCGGTGCGCACCAGCAAGGACCCGCTGATGAAGCTGGTCGGCGACATCGCCGGTGGCGCGGGCGACCTTGCGGGCGACCTGGGCGGGAAGCTGCGCGGCCGGTTCGGCGGCGGGGCCCCGCGCGGCGACGGCGGAACGGCCGGCGGTGAGCAGGCCGGTGGTGCGAAGGGCGACGCGGGCGACGCCGGCGGCGGGAGCGGAAGAGGCGACGGCGCTCAGAGCGAGGGCTGAGCGCTCGGGGCGAGGGTCCCGCAGAGCGCGGAGACGGAGGGCCGGCCCGTGGCGTACGGGTCGGTGACGGCCGGCCGGCCCGGGTCGGGGGTCCGTTCGCCCGCGAGCAGCGGGTGGAGGGCTCCGCCGGCATCGGGTCCGCAGGCCTGCGGACCGGCCTGGACGGTGCTGGCCAGCAGCTCGGCGCGGTGCATCCGCAGGTCCTCGCGGTCGAAGCGGAAGTGGACCGCGCGGTGGACGGTGAAGAGGGACGCGTCGGCCACGGGCCCGGCGCCGGCGGCCGCCGGACGCAGCGCGTAGGTGAAGGTGTGGTCCGCGGTGACCTCCAGCATGTCGGCGGCCGTCTCCGCGAAGCGGAGGGTGCCCTGGACGCGGACGCCCGGATCGGCGAGGGCGACCTCGGCCGGGTCGAAGCGAACCAGCCAGCCGGCCTCCGCGTGGCGGCCGTCGTCGAGCGAGGACTCGACGCTCTGGTCGAACTGCGCGAGCTGGTCGGGGTCGAGCAGCAGGCGGGCGGGGCGGACCGTCACCCCCGCCAGCACGTCGGGCTCCAGGGAGGAGGCGACGAGGTAGTCCTTGGCGATGGACAGGGCCGTCACCACCTGGCTCTCCGAGAAGTGGGTGGTCCGGCCGGCGACCGGGAGGTTGATGCCGGCGGCGCCCGTGCGGTACTCGGCGGCGGGGCTGTGGTCGAAGAGCTGGGTGGGTTGGCCACCCGGGACCGGGCCCTGCGGGGCGAGCGGGACCACGGTGATCCGCAGCGGTTCGGCCCGCTGGTCGACGGGCGGCTGGTAGGGGTTGCGGACGCCGAGATAGATGGCCGTACCGAAGGCGAGGAGGATCAGCAGCACCAGCAGGACCGCCTGGCGGGAGCCGCTTCTGGGCTCCCAGGCGGGGCGGGAGCGGACGGCCTGGGAGTGCTCGCCCATCCGCTCCTCGGCCGAGAACTCCTGGAGCCGGGCAGCATTGACGAACGACTCGTCGAAGACGACGGATCGGTACTCGTCCTCACCACCGCCGGGGTCGGGAACCGGCCCCTCAGGCGGGTCGCCACGCCCTGCCATACCTTCAGAGTAGGTCGGACGCGGCTCCGGTAAACGCCCAGGTACACGACAAGTTCCGAAGAATTCGGACGTGTGGCGCGAATGGCCCGGCCATGCGTCCGGGCCGGTGTCCGTGTGTGTTCAGGGAGTGCGCGGAACGGCGGGGACGGGGGGCGCGGAGTACTCGGCGGAGGCCGAGGGCGCGGTGACCGCCGGAGGGTTCTCGCGGGGCTTGTCGATGCCGGTGGTGGCGGGGGCCGGGACCTGGTCCTGGCGGTTGGCGGAGGCGCCCCGGTAGACCGCGGTGAAGGCGAGGGCGACCATGCCGACGCCCATCACCAGGGCGAGCACCCAGGCGACGGGCCGGTGCCAGCGGGCGCTGCCCCGGTAGGGGCGCAGGGCGCCGCCGTGCGGGCCGTAGGGGCCGCAGTCGCCGTCGGGGTCGTCCGGGTCGTAGGCGTCGCCGTGGAGGCCGCCGAAGGGGTCCGAGGGGTCGTAGCCGTCGTCGCCGGGTCGCACGCCGGCTCTGGCGCGGGCGGCCTCGGCCTCGGCGCGCGCCTGCGCGGCCGCGAGGAGGCGTTCCACGGCGGTCGGCTCGTGGACCTCGGCGGCCCGTACGAAGTCCTCGTCGAACACCACGTTGGCGAAGTCGTCCTTCGCGCCCCCGCGGTCGTCCGAGTTCTCAGGGTCCCTGCCGTCCTGGAACGGCCTGCCCCCCACGTCGTCCGGCACGTTTTTCAGAGTAGACCTGGGAGGTGGTTTTGGGCAGGGAGAGTGCGGAACATCCCTGACCGTCCGGTCCCCCGCGGCCCCGCGGGAGCGGGGCCGAACGGGGGAAACCTGCGGGTCAGCGGGTGTGGCCGTCGCCCGTGACGATGTACTTCGTCGAGGTCAGCTCGGGCAGGCCCATGGGCCCGCGGGCGTGGAGTTTCTGGGTCGAGATGCCGATCTCGGCGCCGAAGCCGAACTGGCCTCCGTCGGTGAAACGGGTGGACGCGTTGACGGCGACCGTCGTGGAGTCGACCAGCTGGGTGAAGCGGCGGGCGGCGGCCTGCGAGGTGGTGACGATCGCCTCGGTGTGGCCGGAGGACCAGAGCCGGATGTGCTCGACGGCCTTGTCGAGGGAGTCGACGACGGCGGCGGCGATGTCGTAGGAGAGGTACTCGGTCTCCCAGTCCTCGGGGGTCGCCGGGACGACGGTGGCCGTGGAGCCCTCGGCGTGGGCGAGGACCCGCTCGTCGGCGTGGACGGTGACGCCGGCGTCGGCCAGGGCGTCCAGGGCGCGCGGCAGGAAGGCCTCCGCGATGTCCTGGTGGACCAGGAGCGTCTCGGCGGAGTTGCAGACGCTGGGCCGCTGGGCCTTGGAGTTGATCAGGATGTCGACGGCCATGTCGAGGTCGGTCTGGGCGTCCACGTAGACGTGGCAGTTCCCGGTGCCGGTCTCGATGACGGGGACGGTGGACTCCTCGACGACCGTACGGATCAGGGAGGCGCCGCCGCGCGGGATCAGGACGTCGACCAGGCCGCGGGCGCGCATCAGTTCCCGTACCGAGTCGCGGGACTCGCCGGGGACGAGCTGGACGGCGTCGGCGGGCAGACCGGCGCCTCCGACGGCGTCGCGCAGGACCTTCACCAGGGCGGTGTTGGAGGAGTACGCGGAGGACGAGCCGCGCAGCAGGACGGCGTTGCCGGACTTGAGGCAGAGGGCGGCCGCGTCGACGGTCACGTTGGGCCGGGCCTCGTAGATGATGCCGACGACGCCGAGGGGGACGCGGACCTGGCGGAGGTCGATGCCGTTGGGGAGGGTCGAGCCGCGCACGACCTCGCCCACGGGGTCCGGCAGGGCGGCCACGTCGCGGACGTCGGCGGCGATGGCGCGGACCCTCTCGGGGGTGAGGGTGAGCCGGTCGATGACGGTCTCGCTGGTGCCGGCCTCGCGGGCGCGGGCGATGTCCTCGGCGTTGGCCTCGACGATCTCGGCGGTACGGACCTCGAGGGCGTCCGCGACCGCCAGCAGGGCGTCGTCCTTGGCCGCGCGCGGAAGTGGCGCGATTTCGGCGGCGGCGGCGCGGGCGCGGTAGGCGGCCCGGGCGACCGGGGACAGGTTGTCGAGGGGCGTGAGCGAGGTCATGCCCGCAGGGTACTGGCACCTCTGCGGACATCCCTCACGAATGCCGTCCGTATCCCGCACTCCGAGACGCCCGAAGCACCCGCACCCCGAGACTCCTCGAGCCCCAGGCCCCCAGCCCCCGCCCCGTCAGTACGGGTGGACCCCCACCGGGGCGGCCGGAGGTGGGCCGTAGCCCTCGGCGATGCGCAGGTGGTAGGTCTCGCGGTCGATGACCTCGAGGCCGACGATCTCCCACGGCGGCAGCTTGGCGCTCTGCCGGTGCTCGCCCCACAGCCGGAGCGCGACCGCCGCGGCATCGTGCAGGTCACGGGCCTCTTCCCAGTAGCGGATCTCCGCGTGATCATTGGCGTAGCGACTGGTCAGCAGGAAGGGATGGTCGTGGGCCAGCTGCTCGAGGCCGCGCCTGACCTCCTTCAGCGGGGCCTCGGCGCCCGAGACGCTGAGGGTGATGTGCCAGAGCTTCGAGGCGACCACGGGCCGCTCCTCACCGCGTACCTCGGCGGTCTGGGTGCTCTGTCCCCCGCCGCCCTGTCCCTCGTCGAAGTCGGCTCCGGCCTCGACACTGGTCAGGGCGCGTTCGGCTGTCCCGCGGGGCGGTGCCCCTGGGCGCGCTCGTCTCACCGGCGGCCTCCTGTTTGATGCGTGTGGTGCTGTACCCCGCCCTTGTCTTTGTCCCCGAGACAAAGTTGACCAGTCCGAGGCTCCACGTGGGGCGGTTTTGGTAAAGGTCCCTACCGGATGGCCGGTCTTTCAGCCGTTTTCTCCACACGCGCCCACACACGCCCTCACACGCCCCGCACAAGGGGACGGATCAGGCGCGGACGACCACCAGATCGTCGCGGTGGACGACCTCCCGCTCGTACTCCGGGCCGAGCTCGCGGGCGAGTTCGGGCGTGGAGCGGCCGAGCATGCGGGGGATCTCCTTGGCGTCGAAGTTGACGAGCCCGCGGGCGACGGCCAGGCCGTCGGTGTCGCGCAGTTCGACCGGGTCGCCCGCCACGAACTCCCCTTCCACGGCGGCGATTCCGGCGGCGAGCAGCGACTTCTTGCCCTCGACCACGGCCCGTACCGCGCCCTCGTCCAGGGTGAGGCTGCCCTGCGGGGTGGAGGCGTGGGCGAGCCAGAGGAGCCGGTCGGCGGAGCGGCGGCCGGTGCGGTGGAAGTACGTACCGGTGTCGCGGCCCGCGAGGGCGTCGGCCGCGCGGACGGCGGAGGTGAGGACCACGGGGATGCCGGCGGCCGCGGCGATCCGGGCCGCCTCGATCTTGGTGACCATGCCGCCGGTGCCGACCCCGGCCTTGCCGGCGGAGCCGATCTCGACGTGGGCGATGTCCTCGGGGCCCGCCACCTCGGCGATCCGCGAGGTGCCCGGCTTCGCGGGGTCGCCGTCGTAGAGCCCGTCGACGTCGGAGAGCAGCACGAGCAGGTCGGCGCGGACCAGATGGGCGACGAGGGCGGCGAGCCGGTCGTTGTCGCCGAAGCGGATCTCGTCCGTGGCGACGGTGTCGTTCTCGTTGACGACCGGCAGGGCGCCCATGGCGAGCAGCTGGTCGAGGGTCCGGTACGCGTTGCGGTAGTGGGCGCGGCGGCTGGTGTCGTCGGTGGTGAGCAGGACCTGTCCGACGCGGACGCCGTAGCGCGCGAGGGAGGCGGTGTAGCGGGCGACGAGGAGGCCCTGGCCGACGCTGGCGGCGGCCTGTTGCCGGGCGAGGTCCTTGGGGCGGCGGGTGAGGCCGAGGGGGGCGAGTCCGGCGGCGATGGCGCCGGAGGAGACCAGCACGATCTCCTTCTCGCCGCCGCTGCGGAACTTGGCGAGGACGTCGACGAGGGCGTCGACCCGGTCGGCGTCGAGCCCGCCGGAGGCGGTGGTGAGGGAGGACGAGCCGACCTTGACGACGATCCTGCGGGCTTCCGTCACGAACTGCCTTGCCACTGTCACCTGAACCGCCGCCACCTGTACCGCCGTCACCGGCGTCGTCCCACTCGGATGTCAGGCCGCAATCTACGCGAGCGGGCACGAGCTGCGCCCGCCCGTTTCGCCCGCTGGACCACCCGCGCGCCCGGCCACGCGCCCTCCCACCAAGAAACCCGTCAGCGGCTGGCGACCGGATCCGACTCCACGTCGGATCCGCCGGTCGGCCCGGTCGGCCCGGCAGCTCCCGCCGGGCCCGGCTGCTTGCCGCCCTGCACGAGGATCTTCCTCGACAGCAGATAGGTGAACGGAATGGCCACGACGGCCGCGACCAGTGGCGCGATCCGGTCGTCCATCCCGGCCCAGGTCACCAGCGCGTACAGGCCGACGCTCTGCACCAGGTAGTTGGTGACGTTGGTGAGCGGGAAGAGCGCGAACTTCTTCCAGGTGGGCCTGGTCCGGTAGGTGAAGTACGTGTTGAGGAAGAACGAGCCGATCATGCTGAGCACGAACGCGATGGAGTACGCGGCGAAGTACGGCATCCACGGGTGCAGCAGCAGATAGCACCCGTAGAACGTGCCCGTGTTGATCCCGCCGACAAGGCCGAAGCGGACGATCTGGCCCAGCTGACCGCGCATTCACATCTCCCGATCGGCGGCGGCGACGCGTGTGCGGCCGTCCATGCCACCGGCGGCGTGGTCGCCACCCGCGAACGGGCGGCGCGCCCTGGAGCGGTCCGTCTCCTTGACGAGGAAGTGCGGCCGGCGCTTGGTCTCATAGTAGATGCGGCCGATGTACTCGCCGATCAGACCCAGCATCATCATCTGGACACCGCCGAGGCCCACGATGATCGCGACGAGGGTGACGTATCCGGGGGCGCTGACGCCCTGTGTGAGGGCGGCGACCGCGATCCAGATCGCGTACACCGCGGCCAGGCCGCTGAGCGTGAGCCCGAGCCAGATCGCGAGGCGCAGCGGCCGGTTGTTGAAGGAGATCAGCCCGTCCATGCCGTAGTTGAGCAGCGAGCTGAACTTCCACTTCGTCTCGCCGGCCTCCCGCGCGGCGTTCTGGTAGTCGAACGTGACGGTGTCGAAGCCGATCCAGGAGAAGAGCCCCTTGGAGAAGCGGTTGTACTCGGGCAGCGAGATCAGCGCGTCGACGGCGGCGCGGGAGAGCAGCCGGAAGTCGCCGACGCCGTCGGTCAGCTCGACGTCGACCCACTTGTTCACGCCGCGGTAGTACAGCCGGCTCAGCGCGCTGCGGAGCTTCTTGTCGCCCTCGCGGGTGCGCCGGGCGATGACCTGCCCGTGCCCCAGCTCGAACAGTTCGAGCATCCGCTGGATGAGCTCCGGCGGGTGCTGGAGGTCGGCGTCCATGATCACGACGGCGTCGCCGGTGGCCTCGCGGAGCCCGGCGAGCATGGCGGCCTCCTTGCCGAAGTTCCGGCTGAAGGAGACGTAACGGGTCTCCTTCTCGAACTCGTCGGCGATGGCGCGCAGCCGCAGGAAGGTTCCGTCCCTGCTGCCGTCGTCGACGTAGCAGATCTCGTACTCGATGGGCAGGGCGCCGAGCACCTCACGGATGCGGGCGTCGAACCGGTCGATGACCGCTTCCTCGTTGTAGCAGGGCACAACGACGGACAACTTGATCATGAGCGGTGACTCCTGGACGAAGAGCGAACGAGACGCGTACGGATGCGGGTGCGGAACAGCGGGAGGGCGGCGACCGCGAGCAGCAGTGCGGCGGCCGCGCCGCTCGCCGCCAGGCCGAGCTTCAGCCCGGGGGTGTGGTACGAGCAGGACACCTGTGAGGCGCCTTCCTTCAGGGGCACGGCCATCAGGCCGCCGAGCGTGCGCGGGGCACGCTCCGGTGCGCCGTCGACCGAACAACGCCAGCCGGGGGCGGCGGGCACGGCGAGGACCGCGATGCCCTCCTCGGTGGCAGGCGCGAAGGTGGCGCGGATGCCGTGGCCGGAGGCCTCGACGCGGTCGGGGCCGGTGGCGCGGAGCTGCCGTACGGTCCGGTCGAGCGCAGCCCGGTCGAGGCAGCCGACGGGGGTCTCCGGGAGAATCGTTCCCTTGGCCGGGCTGACGGTCACGGAGATCCGGCCGCCGGCGGGGACGGTCCCGAGGGAGGCCAGCGAATTGGCGGTCATCGGGTACTTGCCCGCGGCCTCGACGGTCTGGCCGAGAGCGGTGACCTGACCGGACAGCCAGGGCGCGTTCCAGAAGGCCTCGGTGCCCGGGGTGCACATGGCGGTGAACGTCGTGGGGCCGCCGCGCTTCATGGACGGCACGCCCCATCCACGGAGCGGCTTGCCCGAGCCGGGCGGTGCGGGCTCGGTCCGGACGAGCTTCGGCACCTCGTACAGCCGGGCGCCGAGGACCCGCTCCTGGCGGGCGAAGACCGTGGCGTCGCGCCCCACGGTCCCGTCGAGGCGCGTGCCGGCGGGGCGCAGGGTGACGACGGGCGGGGCGGAGGCGGGGCGCTGGACGAATCCGTCGGGGTTGACGTCGTCCTCGAGGTAGCTGCTGACGCCCATGATCGCGCGGCTGACCGGGTCGTTGAAGCTGACCGTGCCGCGCCCCTGCATGAACCAGCCGCCCCCGAGCCCGTGGAGGGACGCGGCGGTGGCGGCCGGCAGGTAGCTGCTGTAGTAGCGGCCGCCCTGCCCGGCGAGGAGCATCGGGTCGTTGGCCGCGAAGGAGTGCGGGCCCGGGTCGGTACGGCTCGCGGGCCAGGCGTCCGCCGCCTTCAGCTGGTCGTACGCGGCGCGCGACTGGTCGTCGTAGGTGCGCTTGGGCGCCCACCAGTCCATCGCGTCACGGATCTGGGTGGTGGACAGGACCGTGTAGGAGGCGGAGAGCAGGACGGCGCCGGCCAGGCCCACCGTGAGCCCCCGACGGACCCGGCGGTCCTCCCGGTAGCGGTGCAGCGCGAGCAGCAGGGCGAGGAAGACCAGTCCGCCGGCGGCGAGGATCCAGGGTCCTCGCGTCATGTACGCGGTGGTGCTCACGGCCGCGACCAGGGCGACGACCAGGGCGCCGCCGCCGAGCAGCTCGGCGGGGCGGGGCCGGCGGGCGAGCGCCAGCCAGGCGACGCAGACGAGGACGGCCGTGAGGGCGATCGAGGCGCGGTACGGACTGCCGTTGGGCAGGGCGAAGCCGTGCCAGAGCAGGATCGTGGGCTCCCAGACCAGGGAGGCGGCCATCAGCACGATCAGGCCGAGCCAGGCGGCCCGCTCCTTGAGCGGCACGCGCCGGATGAACGGGTACGTGGCGATCAGGAGCAGGCTGAGCATCCCGACGGAGATGTGCGGCACGCGGCCGACGAGCCCGCCGGGGATCAGGTGCGCCAGGTAGTCGGCGAGCTCAGGCCCTCCGCGGTAGACGGCCTCGGGAGCGGGCTGGGACAGCTTGCTCGCCTTGAGGCCGACGGTGAGGACGGGGGCGGCGAGCAGCAATCCGGTGACGGTCATGGAGCAGACGCGCGCGAGGACCCGCAGGCGCTCGCCGGCGGGCCGCTCGTCGAGGAGCACCCGGACGAGCAGCACGAGGCCCATGCCGATGGTGGCCATGGCGGCGGTGTAGAAGTTGCCCGCCCAGCAGACGGTGACGAAGAGGGTGCCGAGGACCCAGCGGCGACGGTGCAGGCACCAGTCGTAGGCGATTCCCAGGAGCGGGAGGGCGACCAGGCCCCACATCCACATCGGGTCGGAGAAGCCGTCCGAGACCATCCAGGCGCTGAGGGCGAAGCCGACGGAGAGCAGGGCGCGGAGCCAGGGGCTCCCGTCGTGGAGCCGGCCGAGGAAGACGGTCATGAGGCCCGCCGCGAGCCCCGCGCTGAGAAGGGTGACCAGGAACACAGGGAACTCGACGGCGTCCCGGGGGAAGACCCCGACCAGCCACGAGAACGGGTTCATGAGGTACGTGAAGAAGTCGGCGAGGAACGGGACGCCGTAGCCGCTCGACCAGTTGAACAGCAGGTCACCGGTGGTCTCGCCGTGCATCAGGTCCCGCAGCTGGGCGTGGAACGGCACGAACTGGTTGCCGAGGTCGTTGACCGCGCGCGAGCGGCCCCCGAAGGGATAGGTGCCCTGGACGGCCATGGCCACGCAGTACGCGGTCATGGACATGAAGGCGGCGAACCAGGGGGCGATCAGCCTCGCTCTTCGGCGCCCGCGCGGTTCGAGTGCGACTTTCGGCACGTCTGGGGTGGAACCGTCCACCCCCTGGTGAGCATCTGTCTCTGCTGAGGGGTCCAGCACGGCGGCCTGCCCTTGGTTTCGAGTACCTGGGCGCCCCCGATTGCCCTGGATATCCAAGTTGAGCAGCATTCGTACGTCCCCGTCACTTTCCTTGGTCTATTTGCGCACAAAGAGGCTACGGCTCCTATGTGCGGACACCTTCTAGACAGGTACGGGGCCGAAAGGGTTGCCCTCTAAAATCGACGAATCCGATCGAGGGGTGCCCCAGTCACCCGGGCGGGGCCCCCAGGGCTCGGAAGCCTCCTGAACCGTCGGAGAGCCGGAAAGTGAACGCGAGGTACCGTTGAGGCAGCCTGCGCAAGACAAGTGGATCGAGGTGCCAGTGCCTGACGTCTCCGTGATCGTCATCGCCTACAACGACGCAGAGCGTCTCCCGACGGCCGTGCGATCGGTGTTGGACCAGACATTGCAGAGCGTCGAAGTCGTGATCGTCGACGACTGCAGCAAGGACCGCACCTTCGAGGTCGCCCAGGAACTGGCAGCCGCACACCCCGGCCAGGTCCGGGCCTACCAGCTGCCCGAGAACAGCGGCGCGGGCGGCGAGCCCCGCAACGTCGGCATCGGCCACGCGCGTGGCCGCTACGTGATGTTCCTCGACAGCGACGACGTCCTCGAGGTCAACGCCTGCCGGAACATGGTGTCGGCCGCCGAGGAGACCGGCGCCGACATGGTCTCCGGCCTGTGCGTCCGGCTCACCAAGGACACCGTCCAGGAGAAGCGCAACGAGTGGTACCCCTGGCTCTACTCGACGACCCGCACCCTGGACTCGGTCACCGAGCTACCCGACCTGTTCGTCTGGGACACCCTGTCCACGAACAAGTGCTACCGCCGCGACTTCCTCGTCGACAACGAGCTCCGCTTCCCCAAGGGGATGTTCTACGAGGACCTGATGTTCATCGCCGACGCCTACATGGCGGCGAAGAAGATCACCCTCATCCCCAACCAGGTCTACTTCTGGCACGTCTACGAGAAGGCCGCCGTCAAGTCGGTCACCAACAGCCGGCACGAGATGGTGAACTACCAGCACCGGCTGGAGATCCACCGTCGCATCGACGCGCTGCTCGACCGCCACGGCCAGGACGAGATGCGGGCCGCGAAGGACGTCAAGTTCCTCAAGCACGACCTCGTCCTCCATCTGCGTGATCTTCCGTTCCGCGACGAGGCCTACCGCCGCGAGTTCGAAGAGCTCTCCCGTCCGTACCTCCAGGGCCTGAACCGTGAGGCGTACGGCAAGTGCGCCAAGATCCAGGCGATCTGCGCGTACCTTCTGGAGAAGGGCGACTGGGACAACCTGCTGCCCGCCGTGGACACCCTGATCCACCGCGACAAGCTCTCCGCCCCGCTCGCCGAGCGCGACGGCCGCGTCTACTGGTGCGCCGAGCACCTCGACGACGAGTTCGGCCGCGAGGTCCTCGACGTCACCGACCTCGGCTACCACCAGAAGCCGATCAACAAGCTCTTCCTGCGCAACGAACTCACCACGTACGAGGAGTCGGCGGGCACCGCGAAGCTCGGCGGCCGGATCACCAACCCGCTGGGGATCGTCAAGCCTGAGGACACCCTCAAGGCCGAGGTGGAGTTCCGGGCCCGCCGGCGCAGCCTGCAGACCTTCCTCTTCCCCGTCACCACGCTCCGCCACGACGGCGAGACGATCCAGTGGGAGACCGAGGCCGACATCAGCTCCAAGCTGCGTCCCCTCGGCATCATCGACTCGGTCTGGGACGTCCGCGTCGTCCTCCATGTGAACGGCGTCCGCACCCAGACCCGTCTCACCGTCGAGCAGAGCGACCTGGGCGGCGGGGCGCTCCCCGTCAAGCCGAGGCTGACCCGGCTGGTGGGCGACCGCATAGAGCCCCACCCCACCGCCAAGGGCCACCTCGCCTTCCGTCTCGTCTCCTCCAAGGGCGACAGCGACCGGATCGAGGAGCTCGTCCAGCGCGGTCTGCACGGCAGGCCCGGCCAGATCGCCAAGTCCGGCCTGCGGCGCGCCAAGGCGCTGCGCTCCACCCTCACCTCCGGTGAGACCAAGCTGCGGCTGTACCACGAGGTCTACAGCCGGCTGCCCGTGAAGAAGCGCACCGTCGTCTTCGAGAGCCAGCTGGGCAAGCAGTACAGCGACAGCCCGCGCGCGATCTACGAGGAGATGGTCCGCCAGGGCCTGGACTTCGAGGCGGTCTGGTCGTACACCGGCAGCCCGAAGGACTTCCCCAAGGGCGTCCAGCTGGTGCGCCGCTGGTCGCTGCCGTACCTCAAGGCCCTGGCCCGGGCCGAGTTCTGGGTGGACAACCAGAGCTACCCGCTGCGCCTCGCCAAGCGTCCCGAGACGACGTACATCCAGACCTGGCACGGCTCCGCGCTGAAGAAGATGGGCTTCGACCAGCCCAAGCTCAAGGCGCAGACCCGGCAGCAGCAGGAGACACAGCAGAAGCACCTCGACCGCTTCGACCACTTCCTGGTGCGTTCGGAGCACGACGTGCGGACGCTGGCCAAGGCGTTCCGGCTGCAGGACCGCACGCTGATGCGCGCCGGCTACCCGCGCAACGACGTGCTGGTGCAGGCTCGGCAGCGCGAGGAGGAGGCCGGCCGGCGCGAGCGCGGGCCGCTCGCCGAGAAGCTCGGCATCCCGGCGGACAAGAAGGTGCTGCTGTACGCGCCGACCTTCCGCACCTCGGGCAAGGCCAGCCTGTTCCAGCTCCCGTTCGACGTGGACCGCTTCGCCGAGGAGTTCGGCGACCGTTACGTCCTGCTGGTGCGCGCGCACTACTTCAACCACGTGGTGCTGCCGCCGAACGTCGAGGGCAAGATCATCGACGTCTCGCACGAGCACGACGTGATGCCGCTGATGGAACTCGCCGACGCGCTGATCACGGACTACTCCTCCGTGATGTTCGACTACGCGCTGCTCGACCGGCCGATGCTGTTCTTCACGTACGACTACGAGGCCTACGTCCACGAGGACCGGGGAACGTACTTCGACCTGCTCGAGCACGCGCCCGGACCGGTCTTCCGCACGGAGGACGAGCTGCACGCCGCCGTGCGCGAACTCGACGCCCAGGGCCGGGAGTTCTGCGACGCCCGCAAGCGCTTCGTGGCCGAGTTCGGCGAGTTCGACCAGGGCAACGCCGCGCGGTCGATCGTCGAGAAGTTCTTCTCCGGGTGGAGCCGTTGATGACCGAGATGATGAGTACGACCATGACCGCCCCGAAGGACGACACGAAGACCCGGGACATCATCCTGGTCTCCAACAGCGTCGACGAGCTCGGCGGCATCACCAGCTGGACTCACCAGATGGCACGGCTCTTCAGCGGGCGCGGCCACACCGTCCACGTCGTCGGCGTCGTCCCCGCCCCCGAGGGCCGGCGCGCCGACCTCGGCGACGACCTGCCGTACCGGACGACGACGCTGTACGACGCCCACCCGCCGGCGCTCAAGTCGATCCGGGGCATCAAGGGCAAGCTCGACCTCGTCGAGCGCCGGCGCAGGGCCGCGCGCGAGTCGGGCATGCGCCGCGAGGCCGCCAAGCTCACCGCGATCTTCCGCGCCGCGCGCCCGGGTGCCGTCGTCATCGTGACGCAGGTCTGGGCCATGGAGTGGGTCGCCCTCGCGGACACGGCGGGGCACCGCGTGGTGGGCATGAGCCACGAGTCCTTCCTCACCTGCAAGAACTCCTCCCGCTTCCAGCGGGTCAAGAAGTTCTACGCGGACGTCGACCGGATGCTCGCGCTGACGCGGGAGGACGCCGACCTGTGGATCCGGCAGCGCTTCGACCACGTCGGGTCCATGCCGAACCCGCTGCCGTTCTTCCCCGAGGAGCCCTCGCCGCGGACGGCCAAGGTCGTCGTCTCCATCGGCCGGCTGCACGAGGAGAAGGGTGTCGACCTGCTCCTCGACGCCTGGTCCGAGGTGGCGCCCAAGCACCCCGAATGGATCCTGCGCCTCTACGGCTCCGGTGAGGAGGAGGCGGCGCTGAAGGCGCAGAGCGAGCGGCTCGGCCTCGCCTCGCAGGTCGAGTGGATGGGGCGGACCAGTGACGTCCCCGGCGCGCTGAAGGACAGTTCGCTGTTCGCGCTGTCCTCCCGCGGCGAGGGCTTCCCCCTCGCCCTGATGGAGGCCATGGCCACGGCCGTGCCCTGTGTCGCCTTCGATGTCGCCCCGGGTGTCCGCGAGATCATCACGGACGGCGAGAACGGTCTCATCGTGCCCCCCGGCAACACCGGTGAGTTCGCGCGCAGGCTGGACGAGCTGATCTCCGACCAGGAGCTGCGCGACCGGATGGGCGACAAGGCCCGCGTCGACATCCAGCGCTACTCGACGGACGAGATCGTGGCGCGCTGGGAGAGCCTCTTCACGCTGCTCGACCGCTAGCCGGTCGCTTCAGGACACGCAGAAGGGAGGCCCGCCGGTGACCGGCGGGCCTCCCTTCGTCGTACGGGTGTGGCGTCAGGCTTCGTACGGGTGTGGCGTCAGGCCGACACGGAGCGGCGGGCGACCCAGCCCGCCCAGGCCGAGTCGATCATGTCGCGGACGTCGTGGCGGGCCTTCCAGCCCAGCTCGCCGGCGATGCGGTCGGCGGAGGCGACGACGCGGGCCGGGTCGCCCGCGCGGCGCGGGGTGACGACCGGGGCGACGGAGTGGCCGGTGATCTCGTTGATCAGGTCGATCATCTCGGTCACGGAGACGCCCTCGCCGCGGCCGATGTTGACCGTCAGGTCGCGCGGCTCACCGGCGGCGGCCCACTCGGCGAGCTTGCGCGCGGCGACGAGGTGGGCGTCGGCGAGGTCCTCGACGTGGATGTAGTCGCGGACGCAGGTGCCGTCCGGGGTGGCGTAGTCGTCGCCGAAGATCCGCGGGGCCTCACCGGCGTCGAGCCGCTCGAAGACCATCGGGACCAGGTTGAAGACACCCGTGTCGGCCAGCTCGGGGGTCGCGGCGCCCGCCACGTTGAAGTAGCGCAGGCAGGCGGTGGAGATGCCGTGGGCCTTGCCCGCGGCGCGGACGATCCACTCGCCGGCCAGCTTCGTCTCGCCGTACGGGCTGAGCGGCAGGCAGGGCGTCTCCTCGGTGACGAGGTCGACGTCCGGCATGCCGTACACGGCTGCCGAGGAGGAGAAGAGGAAGTTGCGGACACCCGCGGCCGCCACCGCCTCCAGGAGGACGGTGAGACCCTGCACGTTCTCGCGGTAGTAGTGCAGCGGCATCTCGACGGACTCGCCGACCTGCTTCTTCGCCGCGAGGTGGACGACGCCCGTGACACCGTGCTCGGCGATGGCGCGGTCCAGGACCTCGCGGTCCAGGGTCGAACCGACCACCAGCGGCACACCCTCCGGCACCCGCTCCGCGTAGCCGGTGGACAGGTCGTCGAGGACGACGACCCGCTCCCCCGCCCGCGTCATCGCGCGGACCACGTGCGAGCCGATGTAACCGGCGCCACCGGTGATCAGATAAGTCATGTACGCACATCCCTTTCGCTAGGACCGGCGCGAGAGCCTACGGATCCTGGCTCCGACCGCCCCGAGCCCGTCGCGGGCGCCGGGTGCGATCCGCACCGCGAGCGAGCCGTTCGCCGTGGTGTACTGCTGCACCAGCAATACACCGTACCGGCTGCTCGGCAGCACCGAGCGCCGCTGGCGGCCCTCCGGCAGCCGGAGCGCCGTCGCGAAGGTCTCCCCGTCGGCGCACGTCACCGTGGCCCGGATGTCCCAGAACTGGATCCCGGCGTTGCCGCGGCTGCGGCCTGCCCGGGCCAGGCCGGTGAGCCCGGCCGGGACGCGAGCGGTCCAGCCGCCGTCCACCTCGGTCAGCTCGGCCCGCTCGGTACGGGCCGGCGCGTCCGCGCCCCGGGGGACGAACGACACCTCGGCGGTACGGGGGCCGGCGGCGCCCACCCGGCCGTACAGGTCGCGGACCGTGAGGCGCAGCTCGGCGCCCGCGCCGGTGCGCAGGGCCGCGTCGACCACCAGCGGGAGCTCGGCGAGGGGCAGGGTGTCGACGCCGTCCAGCTCCACGTCGGGCAGGTCGTCGGACCAGACGGGCGTGTCGCCCTTCCGGGCGTACGGCGGGAGGAGGCGGGCCGGGTCGGCGGAGAGCCGGGAGAGGCGCAGCAGGTCCCTGGGCTCCTCGGCGGCGAGCAGGAAGCGGGCCGTCCAGCGGGCGGGCGCGGTCGCCGCGGCGATCTCACCCTCCTCGAAGGCCGCCAGGTGCTCGCGGGTCAGCCGCCACCAGTCGCGCTGGTACTCGGCGCCGCGCAGCCGCAGCTCACGGGCGTACATCCGCAGGTCGTGCTCGAGGAACTTGGTGCGGCAGGCGGCGGCGAGCTCGGCGCGGCCCGCCTCCCGCAGGGTCTCGACGGCCTGGCGGTGGGCGGCGATCCGGGCCCGCCAGTTGGTGACGTCCTCGCGGGCGAGGGAGATCGACAGCTGGGCGGCGGCGCGGCGCACGTGCCAGACGTACACGGTGTCGGGGATCACCGCGATGCGCGGCGCGGCGGCGAGCACGCGGGCGGTGAAGAGGAAGTCCTCGTAGACGAAACGGCCGTCGGGGAAGCGGATGCCGTGCTCGGTGAGGAAGGACCGCTCGTAGATCTTGTTGACGCAGAGGGTGTCGTGCACCAGCGGTACGAGGTCGGCCGGGGTCTCCAGGAGCGCGGGCTCCTGGTAGAGGGCGGGCTGCCAGCGCACGTCGCGGCCCTCGGGCAGCTCGCGCCGGACGCAGGCGCCGACGGCCACGGGGGTGCTGTGCCGCTCGGCGGCGGTGACCAGGGCCTCGGCCGCGCCCTCGGGCAGGATGTCGTCGCTGTCCAGGAACATCACGTACGGCGCCGTGGCCGCCTGGATGCCGTCGTTGCGGGGGGTGCCGCAGCCGCCGCTGTTCTCGGTGCGGTGGACGACCCGAACCTTGGGGTGGAGCGCGGCCAGCTCGTCCAGGACCTGCGCGGTGGCGTCGCTGGAGGCGTCGTTCACGGCGACGACCTCGGCGACGACGGGTCCCTGGGCGAGCGCCGAGCGAATCGCGTCGCCGACCAGCTCCGCGTCGTTGTAGGCGATGACGACGACGCCGAGCATGCCTGCGGTCGTGACGGGGTGGGGGGCGCTACTCACACCGAGATCCTACGGGAGCGGCCGGCCTCACCGACCGGCCGCGCACCCACCCCCATGGCCGCCCTCGCACGGTGAGGCCCCGGGGGGCCTCACCGGCTTCGGACGACTGCGCCGCCGTAACATCAGCCGCTCCGCGGCGGGCGTCCGCCGGACCGTGAGCCCTGCCCCGGGCTAGAACGGGTTGAACTCGTCGTACTCGCGCTGCGAGTCGTCGCGCTCGGCCTCGCGGTCGCGGCGGCGCTGGGCGGCCGGGCGGGGGGCTTCGAGGCGGTGGTCCTCACCGCGGCGGCCGAGCATCTCGGCGCCCGCCATCATCGAGGGCTCCCAGTCGAAGACGACCGCGTTGTCCTCGGCGCCGATCGCGACGCCGTCGCCCGCGCGGGCGCCCGCCTTCATCAGCTCGTCCTCGACGCCCAGGCGGTTGAGGCGGTCGGCCAGGTAGCCGACGGCCTCGTCGTTGTTGAAGTCGGTCTGGCGGACCCAGCGCTCCGGCTTCTCGCCGCGCACCCGGTAAAGGTCCTCGGACTCCTCGTACGTGACGGTGAAGCCGGCCTCGTCGACCGCCTTCGGGCGGATGACGATCCGGGTCGACTCCTCCTTCGGCTTGGCCGCGCGCGCCTTGGCGACGACGCCGGCCAGTGCGAAGGAGAGCTCCTTCAGACCCGTACGGGCCACGGCGGAGACCTCGAAGACCTGGTAGCCGCGCTCCTCCAGGTCCGGGCGGATCATGTCCGCCAGGTCCTGGCCGTCCGGGATGTCGATCTTGTTGAGGACGACGATACGGGGCCGGTCGTCGAGGCCGCCGTACTGCCGCAGCTCCTCCTCGATGACGTCGAGGTCGGTGACGGGGTCGCGGTCGGACTCCAGCGTCGCCGTGTCCAGGATGTGCACCAGGACCGAGCAGCGCTCGACGTGGCGCAGGAACTCCAGGCCCAGGCCGCGGCCCTCGCTGGCGCCCGGGATCAGACCCGGCACGTCGGCGATCGTGTAGACCGTCGAACCGGCCGTGACGACGCCCAGGTTCGGGACGAGCGTGGTGAAGGGGTAGTCCGCGATCTTCGGCTTGGCGGCCGACAGGACGGAGATGAGCGAGGACTTGCCGGCGCTCGGGTAGCCCACGAGGGCCACGTCGGCGACGGTCTTCAGCTCCAGGACGACGTCCCGCGCCTCACCCGGCTCGCCGAGCAGCGCGAAGCCGGGGGCCTTGCGGCGGGCGGAGGCGAGCGCCGCGTTGCCGAGGCCGCCGCGGCCGCCCTGGCCCGCGACGAAGGTGGTGCCCTCGCCGACCAGGTCGGCGAGCACATTGCCCTGCCTGTCGAGGACGACGGTGCCGTCGGGCACGGGCAGGACGAGGTCCTGGCCGTGCTTGCCCGAGCGGTTGTCACCGGCACCGGGCTGACCGTTGGTCGCCTTGCGGTGCGGGGAGTGGTGGTACTCGAGGAGCGTGGTGACGGACTGGTCGACGACCAGGGTCACGTCACCGCCACGGCCGCCGTTGCCGCCGTCCGGCCCGCCGAGGGGCATGAACTTCTCCCGGTGAACGGAGGCGCAGCCGTGGCCTCCGCTACCCGCGGCGACGTGCAGCTCGACGCGGTCCACGAAGGTGGTCATGGTTGGTGCCTCCAGTTACAAGGGGGTACTACGAGGTGGAATGTCTATCTAGTAACACGCGAAAGGCGGACCCGCTTCCCTGCAGGGAAGTGAGGTCCGCCTCCGCGAAAAGAACCGATCAGGCGACCGGAACGATGTTCACGACCTTGCGGCCACGGTGGGTGCCGAACTGCACCGAACCGGCCTGCAGGGCGAACAGCGTGTCGTCGCCGCCACGGCCGACACCCGAGCCCGGGTGGAAGTGGGTGCCGCGCTGGCGGATCAGGATCTCACCGGCGTTGACGACCTGACCGCCGAAGCGCTTCACGCCGAGCCGCTGAGCATTGGAATCGCGCCCGTTCCGGGTGGACGATGCGCCCTTCTTGTGTGCCATGTCTCAGTCCCTCTTACTTCGCAGCCGCGGGGATACCGGTGACCTTGATCGCCGTGTACTGCTGGCGGTGACCCTGGCGACGGCGGTAGCCGGTCTTGTTCTTGTAGCGCAGGATGTCGATCTTCGCGCCCTTGTGGTGGTCCACGACCTCGGCCGTGACCTTGATACCGGCCAGCACCCACGGGTCGCTGGTCACGGCCTCGCCGTCGACAACGAGCAGCGTAGAGAGCTCTACGGTGTCGCCAACCTTGGCAGTGGAAATCTTGTCAACCTCAACGATGTCGCCGACAGCAACCTTGTGCTGGCGACCACCGCTGCGCACGATGGCGTACACGCGGATCTCTCTCTCACTCGGGAACGGACCCCTGATGCCAGCCGCTCACACGGGCCGGAGCCCGCGGTGATCCGGAATTGGACGAGCGGCCTCTCCCGACAGACCGGGAGGAGGGTGCTCAGGGGTTAGGCGGGTCATACGACACGCCGACGGTCAAGGTTACGGGCCGGTGCCATGGGGGGTCAAATTCGCGTGACTTCCCCGGGGCGGTGCGGGTCGTCCCGTAGGGAACGACCCGCACCCGCAACCTCAGTCCTGCGCCGGAGCGGCCGTCTTCTTGGCCGCCGCCTTCTTGGCGGTCGTCTTCTTCGCCGCGGTCTTCTTGGCCGTCGCCGTCTTCTTGGTGGCGGCCTTCTTCGCGGTGGCCTTCTTCGCCGTCTTGCGGGCGGCCGTCTTCTTGGCCGGGGCGGCGGCCTCGGCCTCGGCGTCCGCCGCGGGCGCCTCGACGGCGGCCGGGGACTCGACCACCAGGACGGCGGCCTCCTCGGCGCCCGAGGGCGAACCGGCGGGGGCGGTCACCTTGCGGACGACCCGGCGACGGGCCCTCGGCGGGGCGGCCACGGGGGCCTCCTCGACGACAGGCGCGGGCTCGGGAGCGGCCTCGACGACCGGCTCCGGGGCCGCGACGGGCTCGACGACCGGCTCGACGACGGTCTCGACGACCGCCTCCGCGGCGGCCGGCGAACCGGCGGGGGCCGTCGCCTTACGGGTGGCACGGCGGCGCGCACGGGGGGCCGGGGCGGCCTCCTCGACGGCCGGCACGGGCTCGGGAGCGGGCTCGGCCACCGGCGCCTCGGCGACGACGGGCTCGGGCTCGGGCTCCGCCACGACCGCCGGGGCGGGGGTGGAGGCGACCGGCGCGGAGACCCTGCGGGTCGCCCGACGGCGACCGCGGCCCCGCGTGGCGGCGGCCTCGGCCTCGGCGGCGCTGCTGTACAGCTCCTCGTCCGGGCGGAAGGGCGCCTCCACGGCGACAGGGGCGGCGATCTCCGCGGCCACCTCGGCCTCGGTCTCGACCGTCTCGGTCTCGGAGTCCGTCTCCTCGACGCCGGCGCCCTCGACGTGCTCGTGCTCGTGGTGCTCGGCACCGCCACGGCCACGCCGCTTCGAGCGCTTGCCGCTGCCACCGCCACCGGGGGCGGTCGGCTGCTCCATGTGCACGATGACGCCACGCCCGTTGCAGTGGACGCAGGTCTCGGAGAAGGACTCCAGGAGACCCTGGCCGACCCGCTTGCGGGTCATCTGGATCAGGCCGAGCGAGGTGACCTCGGCCACCTGGTGCTTGGTCCGGTCCCGGCCCAGGCACTCCAGGAGGCGGCGCAGCACCAGGTCGCGGTTGGACTCCAGGACCATGTCGATGAAGTCGATGACGACGATGCCGCCCAGGTCGCGCAGGCGCAGCTGGCGGACGATCTCCTCGGCCGCTTCGAGGTTGTTCCTCGTCACGGTCTCTTCGAGGTTTCCGCCCTGACCGGTGAACTTGCCGGTGTTGACGTCGACGACGATCATCGCCTCGGTCTTGTCGATCACCAGCGAGCCACCGCTCGGCAGCCAGACCTTGCGGTCGAGCGCCTTCATCAGCTGCTCGTCGATCCGGTACGTCGCGAAGACGTCGACCTCGCTCGTCCACTTGGACAGGCGGTCGCCCAGGTCCGGGGCGACGTGGTTGACGTACCCGTGGATGGTCTCCCAGGCGTCGTCACCGCTGACGATGACCTTCGAGAAGTCCTCGTTGAAGATGTCGCGGACGACCCGGACGGTCATGTCCGGCTCACCGTAGAGAAGGGTCGGCGCGTTGCCGCTCTTCGCCTTCTTCTGGATGTCCTCCCACTGCGCCTGCAGGCGCTCGACGTCACGGCGCAGCTCGTCCTCGCTCGCGCCCTCGGCGGCGGTGCGCACGATGACGCCCGCGTCCTCGGGGACGATCTTCTTGAGGATGGTCTTCAGCCGGGCGCGCTCGGTGTCGGGCAGCTTGCGGCTGATACCGGTCATCGACCCCTCGGGGACGTAGACGAGGTAGCGGCCGGGCAGCGAGACCTGGCTGGTCAGACGCGCGCCCTTGTGGCCGATCGGGTCCTTGGTGACCTGCACGAGGACGGACTGGCCGGACTTGAGGGCGGACTCGATGCGGCGCGGGCCGTGGCCCATGCCGAGGGCCTCGAAGTTGACCTCACCGGCGTACAGGACGGCGTTGCGGCCCTTGCCGATGTCGACGAAGGCGGCCTCCATCGACGGCAGCACGTTCTGGACCTTGCCCAGGTAGACGTTGCCGACGTACGAGGTGGCCTGCTCCTTGTTGACGTAGTGCTCGACGAGCACGTTGTCTTCCAGGACGCCGATCTGGGTGCGCTCGCCGTTCTGGCGGACGACCATGACGCGCTCGACGGCCTCGCGGCGGGCCAGGAACTCGGCCTCGGTGATGATCGGGACGCGGCGGCGGCCCTGCTCGCGGCCCTCGCGGCGGCGCTGCTTCTTCGCCTCCAGGCGGGTCGAGCCCTTGATGGACTGGACCTCGTCGGACGGCTCGGCCTTCTCGCGCGCCGGACGGGGCTCGCGGACCTTGACGACCGTACGGACGCCGTCCTCGTCGCCCGCCTCGGCCTCGCCACCACCGTCACCGCTGCGGCGGCGACGGCGACGACGACGACGGGAGCTGCTGCTGCCGGAGGACGACGCGCCGCCCTCGTACTCGTCGGAGTCGGACTCCTCGTCCTCGGACTCCTCGTCCTCGGCGCGGGTGTCCTCCGCCTCGTCGCCCTCCTCGGCCTCATCGGCCTCGGCGAGCTCACCGCGGCGGCGGCGACGGCCACCACGGCGGCGACGGCGGGACGGACGGTCCCCGTACTCGTCGGCCTCCTCGGCCTCGACCTCCGCCTCGGGCTCCTCGGCCTCGACCTCGGGCTCGTCGGCGACGGTGGCGGGCACCGTCTCGACGGCCACGGGCTCGGCGGCGGGCTCGCCACGACGGCGGCGGCGCCGGCGGCCGGCGGGCTCGGGACGCTCGACGGCCTCGACGGGCGCGGCGGTCTCCTCGGCCTCGACCGTCTCCTCCTCCTCGTCCTCCTCCACGACCTCGACGGCAGCGGCGGCGGCCGCGGTCTCCGGGGTCTGGAACATCGGCTCGGCGAAGACCGGGGCCTGGAAGACGGCGACGGCGGGGCGCGCGGCACGGCGGCCGCGGGGCTCCTCCTCGTCCGTCTGGGGGGCTACTGCCGGCTCGGAGGTGAACTGCGGCGAGGTGGCGCGTCGGCGCGTACGGCCACGGGTGGCGGCCTTCTCGGCGGCGGCGACCTCGGGCTCGGCGGCCTCGGTGGTGATCTGCTTGACGGTCTCCTGCGGCAGGCTCTCGCCGCCGGCGGGGGTGGCCTCGGGCGAGGTGGCCTTACGGGTGGCACGGCGCCGGGCACGCGCGGGGGCGGCGGGCTCCTCGACGGGGGCCTCCTCCGCGACCTCGACGGCCTCTACGACCTCGACCGCCTCGACGACCGGCTCGGGCGTGGTGGCCTGGCGGGTGGCGCGGCGACGGGCACGCGGGGCGGCGGCGGGCGCGGCGGGCTCCTCGACCGGAGTCTCCTCGACGACCTCGGCCGCGACCTCGGCGACGGCCTCGGCCGACGTGGCCTTACGGGTGGCACGACGCCGGGTACGAGCCGGGGCGGCGGGCTCCTCGACGGGAGCCTCCTCCGCGACCTCGACGGTCTCGGCGACGGGCTCCGGGGCGGTGGCCTTGCGGGTGGCGCGGCGACGCGTGCGCGCGGGAGCGGCGGGCTCCGGCGCGGCCGGGGTGGTGGCGGGCGTCTCCACGACGACCTCGGCCACGGTCTCGGTGACCTCCGCCGCGACCGGCGGACCGGCGGGGCGGGAAGCGGCGCGGCGCCTACGGCGCGGCGGCAGCTTGTCACCAGGTGCGTTGTTGTTCTCGTTGTTCTCTTCGTGCTGCTCGAGCATGCGGGCGGTTCTCCCGTCACGCCCCCGGGCGCCGCGTCTTGGTCCGGTCCGGCGGCACGATCACGCACGATGCGCGGTGCCGCCGTCCGGGGCGCGGGCGCCGCACGGGAGCTGATGTCTGGCTCGCCGGTTCCCTACGCGTTGTACGTACGGCCTGGCGAAAGTCTTCTGGTCAGTGCGCGGCCCGACCCAGGTGGCTCCCGAGTGCCAGGGCTGCGCTACAACGACCGCTCCCTACGCGGAACCGGTACCCGGCGCCGTCGCTGAGACGGTCGCGGCGGCCGCGGGTGCAGCGGCCGTGACTGTCTCGCGGTCGGGCGCGAGCGGGTCGGTCACCGTGCCGGACTCCTCGTCGAAGAGCCCCTGCGCCAGCCTGGTCACCGCTGCGGGGACCGGCGGCGCCAGGTCGGCCACAGCTCGGAGACCGGACAGGACGTCGTCGGGTCGCACGGCAGGTGTTACGTGCCGAACAACCAGCCGCAGTATCGCACAGGCATTGTCCAGCGGCCTATCAGCCGCGGAACGTGCCTGGAGCTCGGCGACGGCGGAGCGGGCGTCGAAGGAACGGATGCCGTTCTTGGTCTTGCGCTGTACTTCCACGGTCTCGGCCGCGAGGAAGGCCTCGACGGCCTTCTCCGCGTCCTTGGCGGTGACGCCGTCGAGCCTGAGCTCCCACACGGAGGCGGTGAGCCGGTCGGCGAGTCCCGAGGTACGGGCCTCGACGGCGTCGGTGATGTCGAGGCCGGCCGGGAGCGACTCGTCGAGCAGGGCCCGCAGAGTCTCGGGGTCCCGTGCCTCGGTGAGGGCGATCTCCAGGTACTCGGCCTCGGAGCCCGTACCCGTGGGGGCGGCGTTGGCGTACGACACCTTGGGGTGCGGGGTGAATCCGGCCGAGTACGCCATGGGCACCTCGGCGCGGCGCAGTGCGCGCTCGAAGGCGCGCTGGAAGTCACGGTGGCTGGTGAACCGGAGGCGGCCGCGCTTGGTGTAGCGCAGTCGGATGCGCTGCACCGCCGGTGCGGGCGGCGGGCCTTCGGGCTGTCGCTTGCCCAGTGGTTCTTCTCCTCGGTGCGGGGCGGGCGCGGGTGCCGCGCCGCCCTCGAACAGACAGGTGGCCTCTGGGGGGCCCGCCCGGCTCACCCCCGCTTTCGCGGGGAGATCTCGGGTGTGGGCGCCGCGCCGGAGACGGTTGTTGTACTACCCAGAGTACGCGTAGAGCCCACCACCGGTTCCCCAGGCTCGATCACCCGGGGTATAGCAGCGCGACGGCCCGGCGCGGGGTCTCCCCTCGCGCCGGGCCGTCGCCGGAGTGTCGCGCGGCTACTTGACGACCGTCAGCGGCAGCAGCTTCTTACCGGTCGGACCGACCTGGATCTCGGTCTGCATGGCCGGGCACACGCCGCAGTCGAAGCACGGGGTCCAGCGGCAGTCGTCGACCTCGGTCTCGTCGAGGGCGTCCTGCCAGTCCTCCCAGAGCCAGTCCTTGTCCAGACCGGAGTCCAGGTGGTCCCAGGGGAGGACCTCCTCGTAGGTGCGCTCGCGGGTGGTGTACCAGTCGACGTCGACGCCCATCTCGGGGAGCGTCTTGTCCGCGCACGCCATCCAGCGGTCGTACGAGAAGTGCTCGCGCCAGCCGTCGAAGCGGCCGCCGTCCTCGTAGACCGCGCGGATGACGGCGCCGATCCGGCGGTCGCCGCGCGAGAGGAGGCCCTCGACGATGCCGGGCTTGCCGTCGTGGTAGCGGAAGCCGATCGAGCGGCCGTACTTCTTGTCGCCGCGGATCTTGTCCCGGAGCTTCCCCAGGCGCGCGTCCGTCTCCTCCGCCGAGAGCTGCGGGGCCCACTGGAAGGGGGTGTGCGGCTTGGGGACGAAGCCGCCGATGGAGACCGTGCAGCGGATGTCGTTCTGGCCGGAGACCTCGCGGCCCTTGGCGATCACGTTGACCGCCATGTCACCGATCTGGAGGACGTCCTCGTCGGTCTCGGTGGGCAGGCCGCACATGAAGTACAGCTTCACCTGGCGCCAGCCGTTGCCGTACGCCGTCGAGACCGTACGGATCAGGTCCTCCTCCGAGACCATCTTGTTGATGACCTTGCGCATGCGCTCGGAGCCGCCCTCGGGGGCGAAGGTCAGACCGGAACGGCGGCCGTTGCGGGTCAGCTCGTTCGCCAGGTCGACGTTGAAGGCGTCCACGCGGGTGGAGGGGAGCGAGAGGCCGATCTTGTCGTCCGTGTAGCGGTCCGCGAGGCCCTTCGCGATGTCACCGATCTCGGTGTGGTCCGCGGAGGAGAGCGAGAGAAGGCCGACCTCCTCGAAGCCGGTCGCCTTGAGACCCTTCTCGACCATCTCGCCGATGCCGGTGATGCTTCGCTCCCGCACGGGGCGCGTGATCATGCCGGCCTGGCAGAAACGGCAGCCGCGGGTGCAGCCGCGGAAGATCTCCACCGACATCCGCTCGTGGACCGTCTCGGCGAGCGGGACCAGCGGCTGCTTCGGGTACGGCCACTCGTCGAGGTCCATGACCGTGTGCTTCGAGACGCGCCACGGCACGCCCGAGCGGTTCGGGACCACGCGGGCGATGCGGCCGTCCGGGAGGTACTCGACGTCGTAGAAGCCCGGGATGTAGACCGATCCGGTCTTGGCGAGCCGGAGGAGGACCTCCTCGCGCCCGCCCGGGCGGCCCTCGGCCTTCCAGGCGCGGATGATCTCGGTCATGTCGAGGACGGCCTGCTCGCCGTCGCCGATGATCGCCGCGTCGATGAACTGCGCGATCGGCTCGGGGTTGAAGGCGGCGTGGCCGCCGGCGAGCACGATCGGGTGGTCGACGGTGCGGTCCTTGGACTCCAGCGGGATGCCCGCCAGGTCGAGGGCCGTGAGCATGTTGGTGTAGCCGAGCTCGGTGGAGAAGCTCAGGCCGAAGACGTCGAACGCGCCGACCGGGCGGTGGCTGTCGACGGTGAACTGCGGGACGCCGTGCTCCCGCATCAGCTCTTCGAGGTCCGGCCACACGCTGTACGTGCGCTCGGCCAGGACGCCCTCGCGCTCGTTCAGCACCTCGTAGAGGATCATGACGCCCTGGTTGGGCAGACCGACCTCGTACGCGTCCGGGTACATCAGCGCCCAGCGGACGTCGGCGGACTCCCACGGCTTGACCGTGGAGTTCAGCTCTCCGCCGACGTACTGGATCGGCTTCTGCACGTGCGGGAGCAGAGCTTCGAGCTGCGGGAAGACAGACTCGGCAGCAGACATCTCGAACCTTCGTGGGGCTGGCAGGGGGCGAGGGCGACTCTCAAGCGTACCCGGTGCTCAGTGGGTGAGCGGCGCCCTCAGCTCCGGGGCGGAGGCCTTGGCCCATACCTCGGGGAACGCGCGTTCGCCCGCGGCGCCTGCCGCCTCCTCCTGGCCGTGCAGGAGTCCCCAGGTGAACGCGGACTCGCCGGCCGCGTGGGCCTGGATGCCGAGGTCGCGCAGGGCCTCGCGGGCGACGACGCTGTCCTGGTGCTCGCCGAGGACGGTCTGCACGGCCTTCATCCGCTTGGCGAAGCGCTCGGCGGGCTTGCCGAGGGTGGGGGTGGCGGCCTCTGCGGCGTAGCGGGCGCGCTTGGCGGCCTTGCGGGCCTCGTGCATGGCGAGATCGCGGTCGTGGCCCGCGGGCAGGGCGAGGGCGTGGCCCGCGCGGGTGGCGAGGCGGTCGTAGTCCTTGAGGACGGCCGCGGCGAGGACGGGTGCCGGGGTGTCGGGGGCGGCCTTGAGGAGCGGCGGGTCGGCGAGGAGCGCGTCGAGGGCGTCGAGCAGCGCGAGGTGGCGGGCCGAGTCGAGGGCGGCGAGGGTCCTGCGGCGGGCGCCGCCGCCGTGGGCGGCGTTCCAGACGCGCAGGCGGGCGCGGACGGGGCCGAGGACGAGGGTGCGGGGGATCGCGTCGAGGCGGGTGCGGAGGCGTTCGGTGAGGACCTCCTGGTCGCGGGCGAAGCCGAGTTCGCCCGCGAGCCACTTGAGCTCGTCGCCGATCGGGTCGGTGGCCGCGCGGTCGAGGACCTTGCGGTAGCTCTTGAACGCGCTGCGGAGGCGTCGGCAGGCGACGCGCATCTGGTGCACGGAGTCGGGCAGGTCGCGGCGCACGGCGGGGTCGAGCGCGACGATCGCGTCCACCTGCTCCCGTACGTACGCGAGAACGCGACCGCCAGCGGTCGCGTTCTCAGGCGACCCGTCGGGCTCGTCCGCCACGTCCGGTGCGGGCTCGGCCGTCTCCGCCAAGGCCCTCGCGACCTTCGACGCGGACGTCGACGCGGCGATGCCCGCCTTCTTCAGGCGCTTCTCGACCGCGTCGAGGATCTCGGGGTCCGCGTCGTCGGCGAGTTCGACCTCGATCTCCGTCCAGGAGGTGTCCGGGCCCTCCGGGAGGCGTTCGGCGTGGACCGTGTCCACGGAGACCTCCGCGAGGAGCGCACCCGTCTCGTCCACGAGGTGGCGGACGCTGCGTGAGGAGCGGAGGCGGACGACGGGGACGACGTCCTCGGCGCGGGTACGGGAGCGGATCAGGCCCGCGAGGGCCTTGGGGAGGGTCTCGGAGAGCGGGGCCCTGATCTCGTCGCGGATCCCGGACGCGACCGGGAACTTGAGGTGCCAGCCCTCGTCCTCGCCGCCCGTGCGGCGGCGGAGGGTCAGCGAGTCCGCGGCAAGCCGCAGGCCAGGGGTGTCGTAGTAGACCGCGTCGAGTTCGGTGACGCCCCGGTCCACGACCGAGGCGACCCCTGCCGCGCGTGCCAGGTCGGGCAGCTTCGTCCGGGCCGTGGCTTCGTACTTCCGCTCGATCTCGCGCTTCGTCTCCGCCATGAATCGAATCTAGACGGGATGTGAACGGAAGGGGAGTCCGCGTCGGGCCCGTCTCAGGCCTGGCTCAAGCCGTCATCGGCCGCTGCACCTTGATCGACTGGAGCAGGCCGATCGCCACCCACACCGCGAACATCGACGAGCCGCCGTACGAGACGAAGGGCAGGGGCAGACCCGCGACCGGCATGATGCCGAGCGCCATGCCGATGTTCTCGAAGGACTGGAAGGCGAACCAGGCGATGATGCCGGCCGCGACGATCGTGCCGTAGAGCTCGGTGGTCTCCCGGGCGATCCGGCAGGCCCGCCAGAGGATCACGCCGAGCAGCACGATGATCAGTCCGCCGCCGAGGAAGCCGAGCTCCTCGCCCGCGACGCTGAAGATGAAGTCGGTCTGCTGTTCGGGCACGAACTGGCCGCTGGTCTGGTGGCCGTTGAAGAGCCCCGCGCCGTACAGGCCTCCGGAGCCGATCGCGATGCGCGCCTGGTTGGTGTTGTAGCCGACGCCCGCCGGGTCGAGTTCGGGGTTGGCGAAGGCGGCGAAGCGGTTGATCTGGTACTCGTCGAGCAGGCCGAGCGCGGTGACCGCGACCGCGCCCGCGACGCCGGCGCCGATGAGGCCGAGGACCCAGCGGTTGGAGGCCCCGGAGGCGAGGAGCACGCCGAGCACGATCACCGCCATGACCATCACCGAGCCGAGGTCCGGCATCAGCATGACGATGGCCATCGGCAGCGCGGCGAGAAGCAGCGACTTGGCGACCGTCCGGTGGTCCGGGTGGATCTGGTCGCCCGCGTCGACCTTGGCCGCGAGCAGCATCGCCATGCCCAGGATGATCGTGATCTTCACGAACTCGCTGGGCTGGAGCGAGAAGCCGCCGCCGATCACGATCCACGCGTGCGCGCCGTTGATGGTCGCGCCGAGCGGGGTGAGGACGGCGAGGATCAGCACGATCGAGATGCCGTAGAGGATCGGCACCGCGCCGCGCAGGGTGCGGTGGCCGAGCCAGACCGTGCCGATCATCAGGGCGAGCCCGATGCCGGTGTTCAGCGAGTGCCGGAACAGGAAGGCGTACGGGTCGCCGCCGTTGAGCTCGGTGCGGCCGCGGGTGGCGGACCAGACGAGCAGCGCGCCGATGAAGGACAGGGCGAGCGCGGAGAGCAGCATCGGCCAGTCGAGCCGGCGCACCACCGAGTCGCGGGCGGCGAGCTTCGCGAAGGTGCCGCGCTCGGGGGCGTACCGGGAGACGGAGAAGCCGTGGGGTGCGGTCATCGGTTCAGTCCCCGGTCCTGGTGTGCGGCGGCGGCCCCGCGAGCGGCTGTTGTCCGTCGTTCTGCTTCTCCGGGTCGACGAGCTGTGACTTCGGGTCGTACGCCTTGATGTCCGGCGCGTCGATGGAGCCGTCGGTCTGGATCTTCGGCAGCGCCGTCTGCGGCTTGGGCAGGAGGGCGCGCTTGAGGTCCTGGTTGCCGGCGTCGTCGAGGCCGTAGAGCGCGTCGTAGATGTTGCGCACGGCGGGGCCGGAGGCGCCGGAGCCCGTACCGCCCTGGGAGATCGTCATGACGATGGTGAAGTCGTCGGTGTACGTGGCGAACCAGGAGGTCGTCTGCTTGCCGTAGACCTGGGCGGTACCCGTCTTGGCGCGCATCGGGATCTTGTCCTGCGGCCAGCCACCGAAGCGCCAGGCGGCGGTGCCGCCGGGCTCGACGACCGAGCGGAGCCCCTTGTCGAGGTCCTTGATCGTCTGGGCGTCGACCGGCAGCTTGCCGTGGGCCTGGGGCTTGATCTCCTCGACGCTCTTGCCGTCGGGGCTGATCACGGCCTTGCCGATGGAGGGGTTGAAGAGGGTGCCGCCGTTGCTGATGGCGGCGTAGGCGGTGGCCAGCTGGACGGGCGTGATGAGGACGTCGCCCTGACCGATGGAGAAGTTGATGCTGTCGTAGGCCTTCAGCTGGTTGCCCTCGAGGCAGCTCTCGTACGCGATCTGCTCGACGTACGTGCCGCCCTTCTTGCCCTGCTTGCACCAGGCGTCCTTGTTGGCCTCCCAGAACTTCTGCTTCCACTGGCGGTCGGGGATGCGGCCGGTGACCTCGTTCGGCACGTCGATGCCGGTCTCGGAGCCGAAGCCGAAATCACGGGCGGTCCGGTAGAACCAGTCGTGGGCGTCCTTCTTGGGCTTGAGGCCGCCGTCGCGGTTCCACTCCTGGTGGCCGAGACGGTAGAAGACCGTGTTGCAGGAGAACTTGAGGGCGTCTCCGAGGGTGATGGGGCCGTGTCCCTGGGACTCGAAGTTCGCGAAGCTCCGGTTGCCCATGCTGTAGGAGCTGCTGCAGAGGTACTTGTCGTTGAAGTCGTGGCCGGCCCGTACGGCCGCGCTCGCCGACACGATCTTGAAGACGGAGCCGGCGGGTGCCTGGCCCTGAATGGCCCGGTTGAGCAGCGGGTAGTTGGAGTCCTTGCTGGTGAGCCGTGCGTAGTCCTTGCCGGAGATGCCGCCGACCCAGGCGTTGGGGTCGTAGTCGGGCTGGGAGGCCATCGCGACGACACGGCCGGTCTTCGACTCCATGACGAGGACGGCGCCCGAGTCGGCCTCGTACTTCCGGCCGGTGATCTTGTCGGTCTCGCCGCGGACCGTCTTCATCGCCTGGGCGAGCTCGTACTCGGCGACGGCCTGGACGCGGGCGTCGATGCTGGTGACGAGGGTGGAGCCGGGTACACCCGGATCGGACTGGGTCTGGCCCATGACGCGGCCGACCTTGTCGACCTCGTAGGACGTGACGCCCGCCTTGCCGCGCAGCTCCTTGTCGTAGGTGCGCTCAAGGCCCGAGCGGCCGACCTGGTCGGAGCGGAGGTACGGCGACTCGGTGTCCTTGGCCTTCTGGATCTCGTCGTCGGTGACCGGCGAGAGGTAGCCGAGCACCTGCGAGGTCTTGGCCTTGCCGGGTGCCGTGTAGCGGCGTACGGCGGTGAGTTCGGCGCTGATGCCGGGGAAGTCCTCGGTGCTCTCCCGGATCCGAAGGGCCTGCTGCGTGGTGGCCTCGTCGGTGATCGGGATCGGCTGGTAGGGGGAACCGTTCCAGCAGGGCTTCGGGGTCTCGGAGTCGCAGAGCCTGACCTTGTCCATGACGTCCTTGGGCGTCATGCCGAGGACGCCCGCGAGACGGGTGAGGACGGCCTTGCCGTCGTCCTTCATCTTCATCAGGTCCGTGCGGGACGCGGAGACCACGAGCCGGGTCTCGTTGTCGGCGAGCGGGACGCCCCGGGCGTCGAGGATCGAGCCGCGGACGGCTGGCTGGACGACGCGCTGGATGTTGTTGCTCTTCGCCTCTTCGGCGTACTCCTTGCCGTTGCGGATCTGGAGGTACCAGAGGCGTCCGCCGAGGGTGAGGAGGAGGGAGAAGACGAGGATCTGGATGATGACGAGCCGGACCTGGACCCTGGGGGTCCGCCCGGTCTCCGGGATGTTGCTCATACTGCCGGTGCCCCCTCGCTCACAGTCGCTTGACTCCCTTGATGCGTCCGGCGCGCGCCGCTCTCGTACGGGCGGCCTTGACGCGCAGGCCGCCGCGCTGGTTGCCGATCTGCAGGCCGGTGCCCGAGCTGAGCCAGCCGGAGGCGACGTCCGTCCCGCCGGAGCTGTCGGCGGTCAGCGGGTCGTTCTCCGCGCGCCGGGCGAGCGCCATGATCAGCGGCACGGTGAAGGGCGCGAGGAGCAGGTCGTAGAGGGCCGCGGTGAACAGCAGGAAGCCGAGGCCGACATGGCGGGCGGCGGTGTCGCCGACGAGGGCGCCGACCCCCGCGTACAGCAGGGTGGAGCCGATCGACGCGGCGACGACCACGGCCATCGGGCCGCTGGCGGACTTGAGCTTGCCGTTGTCGGGGCGGGCCAGTCCGGCGAGGTAGCCGATGAGGCAGAGGACCAGGGCGTAGCGGCCGGCGGCGTGGTCGGCGGGCGGGGCGAGGTCGGCGAGGAGGCCGGCCCCGAAGCCGATGAGGGAGCCGCTGACGGGGCCGTACACGAGCGCGAGACCGAGGACGGTCAGCAGGACGAGATCGGGTACGGCGCCGGGGAGCTGGAGGCGCGCGAGGACGGAGACCTGGATGACCAGGGCGACGACGACGAGCGTGGTGGAGAGCAGGATCCGGTTGAACTTCATGCCTCAGTCCCCCTGCTGATCGTTCTGCTGCTCGTTCTCGGGCTTCTGCCCCTGCGGTTCCTGCTGCCCTGGCTGTTGCTGCCCTGGCTGTTGGCCCGGCTGCTGCTGCCCTGGCTGCTGTTCCCCCTGCGCCTGGCCCTGCGGCTGGTCGCCGCCCTGCACCAGGCCCTCCGCCTGGCCCTGCGGCTGCTCGCCCGCCGGGGGCTTCGGCGTGACCGTGACGGTGACGGTCGGCGCGGGCTTCGGCTTCGGCGGCAGGACCGTGTCGCGCGGGTTGGTGCGCGGGGCCTGGACGACGACGCCGACGATGTCGAGCTTGGAGAAGCTGACGTACGGGCGGACGTAGATGTTGCGGGTGAGGCCGCCGCCCAGCGGGTCGACGCGGACGACCTCGCCGACCGGGACGCCGGGCACGAAGGGCTTGTTCGCCTGCGAGCCGAAGGTGACGAGCCGGTCGCCGTTCTTCACCTTCGCCTTGCCGTTGAGGAGCTGGACGAGGAGCGGGCCGTTGCCCTGGCCGGTGGCGAAGCCGAGTTCGTCCGAGTTCTCCATGCGGGTGCCGACGGTGAAGTCGGGGTCGCTGGCGAGGAGCACGGTCGAGGTGGAGGGGCCGACGGTGGTGACGCGGCCGACGAGACCGGAGCCGTTGAGCACGGTCATGTCCCGCTCGATGCCGTCGTTGGCGCCGGCGTCGATGGTGACGGTCCAGGAGAAGCCCTGGGCCGCTCCTATTCCGATGACCTCGGCGCCCTTGATGCCGTACTGCCCGGCGCCGGCCGTCTTGAGCAGGGTGTCGAGTTCGCGCAGGCGGCTGCGGTTGCGGTCGTCGCTGCCGAGCTTGGCCTTGAGGGCGGCGTTCTCGCGCTCCAGGGCGGCGAGCCGGTCGTGCCGCTCGCCGGAGTCGCGTACCGCCCCTATGGCGTTGCCGATGGGATCGACGGCCGCCGCGACACCGTTCTCTACCGGTCCGAAGACCGCCGCGGCCGCCTGGCGGGCGCCGTCGACGGGTGACTCCTCGCCGCCGCGGATGTCCACCGTGATCAGTGCGAACGCGATGGCGATCAGCAGCACCAGGAGCAGCCGGCTCTCTCGTGTGTCCCTCACGTGCGGCGGCCGTGCCTTTCCTCGTGGTTCGGTTGTTCCGTGCGGTTGTTCCGTGCGGTTCGAACGGTTCAGGCGGTTCGTGCGATTTGTGGCGGTTTATGTCGTTATATCAACGATCGGCCGTACGGGAGGTCTTGCCACCCGTACAGCCGATCGCGAGCCGAATGCCGCCCACTTGTTATCGGCGGGGCTGCGAGTCCAGGACCTGCTGGAGCGCCTCGAACTCCTCCACGCACTTGCCGGAGCCCAGCGCCACGGAGTCCAGCGGATCCTCGGCGATGTGGATCGGCATCCCGGTCTCGTGGCGGAGCCGCTCGTCCAGGCCGCGCAGCAGGGCGCCGCCACCCGTGAGAACGATGCCGCGGTCCATCACGTCACCGGAGAGCTCGGGCGGGCACTTGTCGAGCGTGGTCTTCACGGCGTCGACGATGGCGTTGACCGGCTCCTCGATGGCCTTGCGGACCTCGGCGGCCGAGATGACCACGGTCTTGGGCAGACCGGAGACGAGGTCACGGCCGCGGATCTCGGTGTGCTCGTCCTTGCCCATGTCGTAGGCCGAGCCGATGGTGATCTTGATCTGCTCGGCGGTGCGCTCACCGAGGAGGAGCGAGTACTCCTTCTTGATGTGCTGGATGATCGCGTTGTCGAGCTCGTCGCCGGCCACCCGGATCGACTGTGCCGTGACGATTCCGCCGAGCGAGATCACGGCGACCTCGGTGGTGCCGCCGCCGATGTCGACGACCATGTTGCCCGTGGCCTCGTGGACCGGCAGGCCCGAGCCGATGGCGGCGGCCATGGGCTCCTCGATGATGTGCACCTGTCGGGCGCCGGCCTGCGTCGAGGCCTCGATGACGGCGCGGCGCTCCACTCCGGTGATGCCGGAGGGCACGCAGACGACGACCCGGGGGCGGGCCAGGTAGCGGCGCTTGTGGATCTTGAGGATGAAGTAGCGGAGCATGCGCTCGGTGATCTCGAAGTCGGCGATCACGCCGTCCTTCAGGGGCCGGACGGCGACGATGTTGCCGGGCGTCCGGCCGATCATCTTCTTCGCCTCGGCGCCGACCGCCAGGATCCCGCCGGTGTTGGTGTTGATCGCGACGACGGACGGCTCGTTCAGAACGATGCCGCGACCCCTGACGTACACCAGCGTGTTGGCGGTCCCGAGGTCGACAGCCATGTCACGGCCGATGAACGACATTGAGTTCCCCTTGTTTCCCATGAGGATGCGTCGGGCCTTCCCAATCGGAGCGTTGACGGCTTCTCAGGTAGGCGAGGTGGTGCGAAGTGGTGGGTGTTCGGGTGCTACGGCGTGGAGTTTTCCATCGTAGTGCCGCCCCCACGGATACCGCGCGGTGGTCCACCTCTGTACAGGTGACGACAGGACGGTGCGATGCGTTCCCGGTCTTGTCGTTCATATGCCCGGGGGCGACCGAAATTCCTTCGGTCGCCCCAGGTTCGTTGCGGTGGATGGCTGACTTCGGGTCAGAACGGGATGTACCCGGTCGGCCCTGTCGGCAGGTCCACTCTGCCTGTCCGCAGCCGGTTCAGACCAGGCCGGGGAAGAAGATCTTCAGTTCCCTTACGGCGGACTCCTCGGAGTCCGAGGCGTGGATCAGGTTCTCGCGGACGATGGTGCCGAAGTCGCCACGAATGGAGCCGGGGGTGGCGGCGATCGGGTCGGTCGGTCCCGCGAGGGTCCGCAGGCCCTCGATGACGCGCTCGCCGTCGACGACCAGGGCGACGACGGGGCCGGACTGCATGAAGCCCATCAGCGGCTCGTAGAAGGGCTTGCCCTTGTGCTCGCCGTAGTGCTGCTCCAGCGTCTCCTGGCTCAGCTCGCGCAGTTCGAGCGCGGAGATGGTCCAGCCGGCCTTGCGCTCGATACGACCGATGATCTCGCCGATCAGGCCACGGCGGACGGCGTCGGGCTTGAGCAGGACGAGCGTGCGCTGGCTCACGGTGGGGGCTCCTTACAAATCCGGTGTGCGGGACTCAGAGGCTACAGGTCCCGAACCTCCGCCGATTACTCAGCGTCAGGCCCACCCCAGCCCACCTCCGGGGCGGCTGTGGCGGGGGCCACCGGGCACCCGCCCGTGCCCCCGTCGGCTCGGTCCCAGAGCCCCGAGGGGCCTAGCCCGCCTCCGGCGTCGCGCCGGCGTCCGCCGCCTCCGCCTGGGCGGCCCAGCGGGCCTTGACCTCGTCGATCTTCGCGCCGTAGTGGCAGGAGGCCCACCACAGGGCGGCGAAGGCCGCGCCGAGGAAGAACATCACCGGGACGAAGAAGCCGCTCGCGATCAGGGCGATCTGGAGCGCCCAGCCCAGCTGGACGCCGCCCGGGCGGGTGATCATCCCGCACAGCAGCACCGACAGCAGCATCGCGACGCCGCAGACCCACCAGACCGTGGCCATCGCCAGACTGTCGTCCTTCATGGCGACGAGCCCGGCGAAGCCGATCACGAAGAACTCGCCGATCAGCGTCGAGGCACAGAGCGTACGCATCGGATTCAGCGCCTTCCGAGCAGCAGCCGGGCGTCCCCGACCGTGAAGATCGAACCGGTCACGAGCACACCCGCGCCGCTGAACTCGCCCTCTTCCTCCGCGAGGGTGATCGCGGCCTCGATCGCGTCGTCCAGACGCGGCTCGACGACCACGCGGTCCTCGCCGAAGACCTCCACGGCGATCGCCGCGAGCGCGTCGACGTCCGTGGCGCGCGGGTTGGAGTTCGCCGTCACCACGACCTCGGCGAAGATCGGCTCGAACGCTTCGAGCAGCCCCTTGGCGTCCTTGTCGGCGCTGGTGGAGACCACGCCGATGAGCCGGGAGAAGCCGAACGACTCGCTGATGCCGTCGGCCGTGGCCCGCGCGCCGTGCGGGTTGTGCGCCGCGTCCAGGATGACCGTCGGGGACTTGCGGACGACCTCCAGGCGGCCCGGCGAGTCCACCGAGGCGAACGCGCGCCGGATGGTGTCGATGTCCAGGGTGCGGGCGTGCTCCGCGCCGATCCCGAAGAAGGCCTCGACCGCCGCGAGCGCGACCGACGCGTTGTGCGCCTGGTGCGCGCCGTGCAGCGGCAGGAAGACCTCTTCGTACTCGCCGCCGAGCCCGCGCAGGGTCATCAGCTGGCCGCCGACCGCGACCTCGCGGGAGACGATGCCGAACTCCATGCCCTCGCGGGCCACCGTCGCGTCGACCTCGACGGCCTTCTTCAGCATGACCTGCGCCGCGTCCACCGGCTGCTGGGCGAGGATGACCGTCGCGCCCTGCTTGATGATCCCGGACTTCTCGACCGCGATCTCGCCGGGCGTGCCGCCGAGCCGGTCGGTGTGGTCCAGGTCGATCGGGGTGACGACGGCGACCTGCGCGTCGATCACGTTCGTCGCGTCCCAGGTGCCGCCCATGCCGACCTCGACGACCGCCACGTCCACCGGCGCGTCGGCGAAGGCCGCGTACGCCATGCCGGTGACGACCTCGAAGAAGGAGAGGCGGTACTCCTCGCGGGCGTCGACCAGCTCGACGTACGGCTTGATGTCCTGGTACGTCTCGATGAACCGCTCGGCGGAGATCGGGGCGCCGTCCAGGCTGATGCGCTCGGTGATCGTCTGCACGTGCGGCGAGGTGTACCGGCCGGTGCGCAGCGCGAACGCGGCGAGCAGTGCCTCGATCATCCGGGCCGTGGACGTCTTGCCGTTCGTCCCGGTGATGTGGATGGAGGGGTACGCGCGCTGGGGCTCGCCCAGGACGTCCATGAGCGCCGCGATACGGGTCACCGAGGGCTCGAGCTTGGTCTCGCCCCAACGGGTCGACAGCTCGGTCTCCACCTCACGGAGCGCCTTGTCCACCTCCGGGTCGGCGGGCCGGGCGGGCACCGGGTCGCCCTGCGGCGGACCGGAATGCGCGCGCAGCGTACGGCTGCCGGCCTCGATCACCGCCAGGTCGGGGTCTCTGTCGGTCTCGGAGGCGACGATGTCGTCGAACGGGTCGGACTCGCCGGACTGGTCGCGGGGCTCACTCACGGGCCCAGTCTACGGAGCGCCACCGACAGGACCATGGACCCACCCCTTTCGGGACTTTCGGCCCACCGTCCGCCGAACCGGCCCGGCAGACTTGGCGATCATGGACATAGGCATCGACCTCGGCACCGCGAACACCCTCCTCTACGCCCGCGGCCAGGGCATCGTGCTCAACGAACCGTCGGTGGTGGCGGTCCAGGAGGGATCGCGCTCCGCGCTCGCGGTCGGCACGGAGGCGAAGGAGACGATCGGCAGGACGCCCGGTTCGATCACGGCGATCCGGCCGCTGCGGGACGGGGTGATCAGCGACTACGAGGCCGCCGAGGAGATGATCCGGCACTTCGTCCGCAAGGCCGTGAAGGGGCGCAGGCCACGGACCCGGATGGTGGTCTGCGTGCCGAGCGGGGTGACGCCGGTGGAGCGGCGGGCGATCGTGCACGCCTCGCGCTCGGCGGGCGCCCGCGCGGTCCATCTCATCGAGGAGCCGATGGCGGCGGCGATCGGGGCGGGCCTTCCGGTCTCGTCCCCGCGCGGCTCGATGGTCGTGGACATCGGCGGCGGTACGACGGAGGTGGCGGTGATCTCGCTCGGCGGCATCGTCACGGCGCAGTCGCTGCGGGTGGGCGGCGACCGGCTGGACGCGGCGATCACCGACTTCGTGCGCAAGGAGCACTCGCTGCTGATCGGCGAGCGCACGGCGGAGGACGTCAAGGTGGCGATCGGCTCGGCGTGGCCGGTGCCGGGCGAGGAGGAGCGGGAGCGGGCGACGTTCACGGTACGGGGCCGGGAGAAGGTCAGCGGGCTGCCGAAGACCCTCGAGCTGACGGTGGCGGAGGTGCGGGCCGCCCTGGACGAGCCGGTGGAGGCGATCATCGCGGCCGTGCGGGCGACGCTGGAGGAGTGCCCGCCGGAGCTCTCGGGCGACGTGATGGAGCACGGCATCGTCCTCACGGGCGGCGGCGCGCTGCTGCCGGGCCTCGACCTGCGGATCGCCTCGGCGTCGGGCATCCCGGTCTTCGTCGCGGACGACCCGCTGGACTGCGTGGTCCTGGGCTCGGGCCGCTGCGTGGAGGAGTTCGACAGCCTGCACCGGGTGTTGGGGCGGGCGGAGAGGGTGCGCTGACGCCCGCAGGGCCGGGCGTGGCCACGCGCGGGTGAAGCCCGCGCCCGGAGGCCCAGGGCACTACGCGCGCGTGAAGCCCGTCGGCAGGAGCGCCGTCACCGTGTACGTACCGCCGTCCGGGCCCGCCGACAGGCTTCCGCCCATGCTGGTGACCCGCTCCTCCATGGAGAACAGGCCGGTGCCCGTGGAGACCGGGGCGCGGTCCGGCGGGGTCTCGGGGAGCGGGTTGCGGACCTCGACGCGCAGGTCGCGGCCGGTCACCGCGATCGTGACGGTCACCGGCAGCCCGGGCGCGTGCTTGGCCGCGTTCGTCAGGCACTCCCGCACGACGCGGTGGACGGCCGCCTGCCGCAGCGGCGAGAGCGCCTTGGCCTCTTCGGCGACCTCGAGGTCGACCGGGCCGCCCATCCGCTCGCTCTCGTCCGCGAGCGCGGCGAGCCCTTCGAGGCCGGGTGTCGCCGCGCCGCCGTCGGCCCGCCGCACGATGGTCTCGTTGAGCATGTGGTGGGCCCGGCGGGCGGTGTCCGCGAGCTCGTCGAAGTCGGTCTGGTACGTCGCGCCCCGGGCCCGTACGGCGAGCACCTCGGCCCGTACGGCGAGCACGGTCAGCTCGCGGCCCACCAGGTCGTGGACGTCCCGCCCGACCGAGATCCGCTCCTCCTGGACGGCCTGGTGGGCCGCCGCCTCCGCCCGCTGGGCCTCCAGGGCGCGCACCAGGTCCTGGCGGTTCGCGCCGATGCCGACGCCGGCCGCGAGCACGCCGATGGGCACGACGAGGCTGAGGAATTCGCTGAGGGTCTCGCCGTGCCGGGCCGGCCAGCCGGGCATGAGGAAGAGGCCGTACGCCACGGCCACGTAGAGCACCGTCGCGACGACGCCGACCGCGCGGCCCCGGAACCGGCCGAGGGAGTACAGCGCGAACTGAATCATCGTCAGCTCGTGCAGCCACCCCATCAGGGCCAGCGCCACCAGGTACGGCACCCAGGGCAGCCGTCGCCGCAGGACGAGCGTCGCGGCTCCGGCCGCCAGGACCAGGGAGGCGGTGGCGCCGGTCAGGGAGTTGTCGGCGCGAGCGAGGCCCGGCACGTCGAGGGACATCAGGGCGAAGGCGCTCACCGCCGTCACGACGTCCAGAGCGCGCGGCGAACCCGCCCACCGGTCCACGCGACGGCGCAGCGCGGGGAAGGCGGGCAGTCGGGACATGCCCTCCATCATCCCGGGTCTTTCGACCCGCCACCCCGGACCTAAGTCACTTCTCGTGTGAGATCGGGCACTACGGTCAATCTGCTGTTTGACTCATGAATGTGCACGAACCATCCCAGGAGGAGCTGAGCCTGGCCTCCGCCGTCCTCGACGCGCTGCCCCAGGCGGCGGTGCTCCTCGACCCCGAGCTGCGCCTCCTGCGGGTCAACCGGCGCTTCGCCGAACTACTCCGGCTGCCCCCGGGGCTCGACCACTCCCCCGGCGCCCCGCGCGGCCCGCTCCTCGACCACATCGCCGGGCTCCTCGCCCACCCCGAGGACCGGCACAGGCTGCTCGCCGAGCGCGACTCGCCCCACCCGGTCACCCGGACCGCCGAGTACCTGCTGAGCGACGGGCGCACCCTGCGCAGGCGGCGCGCCCCGATCACCGTACGGGACGGGCTCTTCGGGCACCTGTGGCTGGTGGAGGACGTGACCCGGCAGCGGCGGGCCGAGGAACAGCTCTACGCCCAGGTACGGAACCTCACCGCCCTCGCCGAGGAGCGCGCCGCCTTCGCCGCCCGCACCCTGCACGAGCTGCGGACCCCGCTGGCGACCGTACTGAGCCTGACCGAGCTGCTCCTGGACCCCGCCACCGGGCGCCTGAACGACGAGCAGACCTCCTTCGTCGAGGCCGTCCACCGCAACGCGAGCCGGATGCGCGCGGCGACCGAGAACCTGCCGAAGGTGGCAGGCGGCGGCCCGCCGACGACCCCGTCGCTCGCGCCGCTCGTCGTCCACGAACTGGTCGAACGGGTCGCCCTGGAGGCCCTGCAGCGCGGCGCGGGAGAAGGCCCGTACCTCTCCGTCGACACCGCCCCCGGCCCGCCCCTCGTCGCCGACGGCGCCATGGTGACCGGCGTCCTGGAGGAGATCGTCGAGAACGCGGTGCGCTACACCCCGGCGGACGGTCTCATCGAGGTGACCGCCCGGCCGGACGGGGACCACTGGACCGTGGTGGTCCGGGACACCGGGATCGGGGTCCCCCTGGAGTACCAGGAGGAGATCTTCACCCCGTTCGTCCGCGCGCCCAACGCCCGGCGCGGCGGCTTCCCCGGTACGGGGCTCGGCCTTGCGGTCGCCCTGGACTCCGTACGGCTGCACGGCGGGACGATCGAGGTCCACGACCGGGAGGGGCCGGGCGCGGTCTTCACCGTACGGCTGCCGCTCACCGCGCGCCCGCGCGTCGACGAGGGCGAGGGAGACGGGCCGTGAGCAGGCTGCTCGTCGTGGAGGACGACCCGGACCTCGCTCTCGCGCTGCGCACGCTGCTCGCCCGGCGCGGCTACGACGTGTCCGTCGCCGACGACGGCCGCGAGGGGCTGCGGCTGCTCTTCGCGGAGCGCCCGGCCCTGATGATCCTCGACCTGCTGCTGCCGCGCCTGGACGGCTGGGAGGTCCTCGACCGCACCCGGGACATGAGCGATCTGCCCGTGCTGATCCTGTCCGGCCTCGGCGACGTCGACGACCGGGTGCGCGGGCTGCGCTCCGGTGCCGACGACTTCCTGGTGAAACCGTTCGCCAACACCGAGCTCCTCGCCCGGGTGGAGGCCCTGCTGCGCAGGTCACGGCCGGGCAGCTGGGTGGGCGAGGCGGTGGAGGAGGACCTCCGTCTCGTACCGGAGCGGCGCGGGGCCGTCTGGTACGGCACGGAGATCCGGCTCAGCGACCTGGAGTACCGACTGCTCCAGCTCCTCGTCCGCAACCGGGGCCGGGTGGTGACGACCGAGCAGCTCCTGCACCACGTGTGGGACGACACCACGGCCATCGGCAAGGACCGGATCAAGTTCGCGGTCCTGCGCCTGCGCCGCAAGCTCCACGCGGCGGCGGGCCCGGGCTCCCGCGACCCGCTGGAGGCGGTACGGGGCCTGGGGTACCGCTACGAGAGCGCGGCGGACCGTGGCCGTCCCCGGCAGGGTCCGTAGCGTTCGGGACCAACGGACAGGCCGAAAGTCCCGACCTCCCCGCCACCCGCAAGGGCAACCGTCCCGCAACCGAGCTCCACCCGAGCGCGCGACCGTGACCGGTCACCTTCGGAGCATGAACGCCCTCCCCGCCGACCTCCCCGCCGTCCTCCCCGCCCGCAGCGTCGCCGTCGTCCTCGGTACCCGTCCCGAACTCGTCAAGCTCGCCGAACTGGTCCGGCTGCTCGGTCCCGCCGCCCGCCTGATCCACACCGGTCAGCACTACGACGAGGAGCTGTCCGGCAGCTTCCTGGACGAGCTCGGGCTGCCCGAGCCCGAGTACCTGACGGGTGTCGGCGGGCAGCCCCGGGCCGTGCAGGTCGCCGCCGCGCTCGCCGCCCTCGACGAGCGGTTCGCCGCCGAGCCGCCGCTCGCGGTCGTGGTCCAGGGCGACACGAACGCCGCGCTCTCCGGCGCCCTCGCCGCCAACGCGCGCGACCTGCCCCTCGTCCACGTCGAGGCCGGGCTCCGCAGCCACGACCGGGACATGCCCGAGGAGCACAACCGGGTCCTGATCGACCGGCTCGCCGACGTCCTGTGCGCCGCGACCCCGGACAACCGGGAGCTGCTGCGCGCCGAGGGCGTGCCGGACGCACGGATCGAGGTGACCGGCAACCCGGTGGTCGAGGTGGTCCGGGACCACCTCCCGCCGGCCGCCGAGCGGGCCCGGCTCCTCGCGACGCTCGGCCTGGCGCCCGACGCGTACGTCCTGGCCACCACGCACCGCCCGGAGAACACCGACGACCCGGCCGCGCTCGCCGCGATCCTGGACGAGCTGGCCGGCCTCGCCCGCGAGCTGCCCGTCGTCCTCCCCCTCCACCCCCGTACCCGCGCCCGGATCGAGGCCGCGGGTCTGCTGCCCCGGCTCGACGGGCTGACCGTGCTGCCCCCGGCGGGCTACGGCACGTTCCTGGCCCTGGCCCGGCACGCGGCGCTGATCGTCTCCGATTCCGGCGGCATCCAGGAGGAGACCACCGTCCTTGGCCGGCCGCTGGTGGTGGTCCGCCGCTCCACCGAGCGCCCCGAGTCGCTCGCCGACTTCGCCGACCTGGTCGCCCCGGGCCCCGAGATCGGGCGGGCGGCCCGCCGCCGGATCGCCGAGGGCGCGCGCGGACTGCGCCGGCTGGCCACGCTGCCGAGCCCGTACGGCGACGGCACGGCCTCCCGCCGGATCGCCGGCCTCATCGCGGACCTGGCAGCCGCGCCCACCGCCGCCCACTCCCCCGCCCTCGCCACCGCGGCCTGACCGGAGACCCGCCCCCCATGAGCCTCCACCTCCTCCTGTACGTCTTCCCGTTCCTGCTCCTCGCCTGCTTCCTGCTCTACTGGGCGGGCGCCCGGCACTCGTACGCGCGCCGCCGCCCCACCGAGACCGGCGACCCGACCGCGTACGACTGGCACTTCTTCGTCCCCTGCCGCGACGAGGAGGCCGTGATCGCGACCACGGTGACCCGGCTCCGTACCGGCTTCCCCACCGCCCACGTCTGGGTCATCGACGACGCGAGCGACGACCTGACGGCCCCGATCGTCACGCACCTGGCCGACCAGGACCCCCTGGTGCGGCTGGTCTCCCGCCGCCGCCCCGACGCGCGGATCGGCAAGGGCGCCGCCCTGAACGCCGCGTACGAGGCGCTGAACCGGCACCTCGGCGAGGCCTCGGCCGGGGACCGCGCCCGCGTCATCGTCTGTGTCGTGGACGCCGACGGCCAGGTCGCCCCGGACGCCCTCGCCCATGTCAGCGGCCCCGACGCCTTCGGCGACCCGGACATGGGCGGCGTCCAGATCGGCGTCCGCATGCGGAACGTCGACGACGAGCGCCCGCTCCCCGACCGGGGCCGGCTCGCCAACGCCTACGCGCGGCTCCTGATCCGTATGCAGGACGCCGAGTTCGCCGTCTCCAACACGGGCATGCAGCTACTGCGCCGCCGCACCGGCTCCGTGGGCCTGGGCGGGAACGGCCAGTTCACCCGCCTGACCGCGCTTGACCGGATCGCCTCGGCCGAGCGCCGCCCCTGGCAGCAGGACGCCCTCCTTGAGGACTACGAACTCGGCCTCCACATGCGCCTCGCCGGCTACCAGGTCACCCACGTCCCCGACACCTGGGTCACCCAGGAAGCCCTCCCGTACACCCGTCGCTTCCTCACCCAGCGCACCCGTTGGGCCCAGGGCAACATCAGCTGCGTCCGCTACAGCGGCCGGATCGTCGCCTCCCGCCACTACAAGGCCCGCGGCGTCCTGGAGAGCCTGTACACCTTCGGCCAGCCCCTGGCCCACCTGGCGACCCTGGTCCTCGCCGCGCTCATGCTGGTCGCTCTGCTGACGGGCGGCGGCGCCCGCGAGGTCCTCCTCGCCGCCTGGCCGCTGGCCCTCGCGCTCGCGGTCGTGTCGATCGTCCCGTTCCTGCTCTGGGGCCCGGTCTACCGCCGCGAGTTCGCCCCGGACCGCTCCCGGCTCAAGGGCCTGCTCTGGGGCTTCGCGCTCTGGCTGTACGCCTACCACCTGTTCCTGGTCTCGGCCCGCGGCTTCGCCCGCCTCCTGCGCGGCCGCACCGGCTGGGCGAAGACCCGCCGCAACGCCGAGACGGCCGGGGTGGGCCCGGTGGCGACGGAGTCCTGAAACGGCGGGAGGGCCCGGAACCGATCGGTTCCGGGCCCTCCCGCGCCATCTGTGGCTCTACGCCTGCGGCAGCCGCTCCAGCTGCGCCTGGATACGGGCGATGTCCTCGTCCGCCTTGGCGAGCCGCGTACGGATCTTGTCCACGACGTTGTCCGGCGCCTTCGCGAGGAACGCCTCGTTCCCGAGCTTCCCGTTGGCCTGCGCCTTCTCCTTCTCGGCGGCGGCCAGATCCTTCGCGAGCCGCTTCCGCTCGGCCGCCACGTCGATCGTCCCGGACAGGTCGAGCGCGACGGTGGCACCGGCGACGGGCAGGGAGGCGGTGGCGGCGAACTCCTCGCCCTCCGGCTGGAGCCGCAGCAGCTGGCGGATGGCCGCCTCGTGCGGGGCGAGAGCGGTGCCGGTCAGGTCCAGGCGGGCCGGGACCTTCTGGCCGGGCTGCAGGCCCTGGTCCGAACGGAAGCGGCGGACCTCGGTGACGACCTGCTGGACCAGCTCGATCTCCTTCTCGGCCGCGTCGTCGCGGAAGCCGGAGTCGGTGGGCCAGTCGGCGATGACGACGGACTCCTTGCCGGTGAGCGTGGTCCAGAGCGTCTCGGTGACGAACGGGACGATCGGGTGGAGCAGTCGCAGCATGACGTCCAGGACCTCCCCGAGGACCCGGCCGGAGACCTTGGCGCCCTCGCCGCCGGCGAAGAACGTGGTCTTCGACAGCTCGACGTACCAGTCGAAGACCTCGTCCCACGCGAAGTGGTAGAGCGCGTCGGCGAGCTTCGCGAACTGGTAGTCGTCGTAGAACGCGTCGACCTCGGCGACCGTCTTGTTGAGCCGCGAGAGGATCCAGCGGTCCGTCGCGGACATCTCCGACGGGTCGGGCAGCGAACCCTCGACCGTCGCGCCGTTCATCAGCGCGAAGCGGGTGGCGTTCCAGATCTTGTTGGCGAAGTTCCGGGAGGCCTTGACCCAGTCCTCGCCGATCGGGACGTCGACGCCCGGGTTGGCGCCGTTGGCCAGGGTGAAGCGGACGGCGTCGGAGCCGTACTCGTCCATCCAGTCCAGCGGGTTGACCGCGTTGCCGAAGGACTTCGACATCTTCTTGCCGAACTGGTCGCGGACCATGCCGTGCAGGGCGATGGTGTGGAACGGCGGGGTGCCGTCCATCGCGTACAGGCCGAACATCATCATCCGGGCGACCCAGAAGAAGAGGATGTCGTAGCCGGTGACCAGGACGGAGTTCGGGTAGAACTTCGCGAGGTCGTCGGTCCGCTCCGGCCAGCCGAGCGTGGAGAACGGCCACAGACCGGAGGAGAACCAGGTGTCCAGGACGTCGGTGTCCTGGTGCCAGCCCTCGCCGGTCGGCGGCTGCTCGTCCGGTCCGACGCAGACGATCTCGCCGTTCGGGCCGTACCAGACGGGGATGCGGTGGCCCCACCACAGCTGGCGCGAGATGCACCAGTCGTGGAGGTTGTCGACCCAGTCGAAGTACCGCTTCTCCATCTCCTGCGGGTGGATCTTGACCTTGCCGTCGCGGACCGCGTCACCGGCGGCCTGGGCGAGCGGGCCGACCTTGACCCACCACTGCATGGACAGGCGCGGCTCGATGGTGGTCTTGCAGCGCGAGCAGTGGCCGACGGAGTGGACGTACGGACGCTTCTCGGCGACGATCCGGCCCTCGGCGCGCAGCGCGGCGACGATGGCGGAGCGGGCCTCCAGGCGGTCCAGGCCCTGGAAGGGGCCGTGGGCGGTGATGACGGCGCGCTCGTCCATGACGGCGAGGTTCGGCAGGCCGTGGCGCTGGCCGATCTCGAAGTCGTTGGGGTCGTGGGCGGGCGTGACCTTGACGGCGCCGGTGCCGAACTCGGGGTCGACGTGCTCGTCGGCGACGACCGGGATCCGGCGGCCGGTCAGCGGCAGCTCGATCTCCGTGCCGACCAGGTGCTTGTACCGCTCGTCCTCCGGGTGGACGGCGACGGCGGTGTCGCCGAGCATCGTCTCGGCGCGGGTGGTGGCGACGACGATGGAGGCGTCGCCGTCCCCGTACCGGATGGAGACGAGCTCGCCGTCGTCGTCCTGGTACTCGACCTCGATGTCGGAGATGGCCGTCAGACAGCGCGGGCACCAGTTGATGATGCGCTCGGCGCGGTAGATCAGCTCGTCGTCGTAGAGCTTCTTGAAGATGGTCTGGACGGACTGCGAGAGGCCCTCGTCCATCGTGAACCGCTCGCGGGACCAGGCGACGCCGTCACCGAGGCGCTTCATCTGGCCGGAGATCTGACCGCCGGACTCGGCCTTCCACTGCCAGACACGCTCGACGAACGCCTCGCGGCCCAGGTCGTGGCGGGACTTGCCCTCCTTGGCGAGCTCGCGCTCGACGACGTTCTGGGTGGCGATGCCCGCGTGGTCCATGCCGGGCTGCCACAGCGTCTCGTAGCCCTGCATCCGCTTGCGGCGGGTGAGGGCGTCGATCAGCGTGTGCTCGAAGGCGTGCCCCAGGTGGAGCGAGCCGGTGACGTTCGGCGGCGGGATGACGATGGTGTACGGCGGCTTCTCGCTGTTCGCGTCGGCCTCGAAGTAACCGCGCTCTACCCAGCGCTCGTACAGCTTCCCCTCTACTTCGGCCGGCGCGTACTGGGTCGGCAGTTCGGGGTTGGCTGCTGGCTGCTGCTGAGTGTTCTCGGTCACGGGGTCAGTTTAGGGGTGTCGCGGGGCTGTCCCGAAACGCCTTTGTTCCGTAACGGTGTGCCCCCCGCCGCCCATGTGGGGCACGGCTTCCGACAGGATGTTCGCTACGCATAAACATCCTGTGAGGGGAACCTGTCCATGAGCTACAACCAGCCGGGTCCGTACGGCGGTCAGCCGCAGCAGCCCGGGCCGTACGGCCAGCCGGGCCCCTACGGTCAGCAGCCGGGCCCGTACGACCAGCAGCCTCAGCCCGGCTACGGCTACCCCCAGCAGGCCCCTCAGGGCGTACCGCCGCAACAGCAGCCGTACGGCTACCCGCAGCAGCAGCCTCAGTACGGCCAGCAGCCCCCTTACGGCGCCCCCCAGGGCCCCGGCGGCTACCCGCCGCCCCCGCCGGCCGTGAAGAAGTCGAAGACCGGGCTGATCGTCGGCGCGTCTGTCGTGGCGCTCGCGCTGATCGCGGGTGGCGCCTGGTTCTTCACCCAGGGCGGTGGCGGCGGCGCGTCGGTCGCGAACGACGGCCCGCACAAGCTGATCACCCCGGAGACGGTGCTCACCGAGTACAAGAAGTCCAAGGAGAGCGGCGGCACCAGCTCGGGTGGCGACGACTTCCTGAAGGACGCCGAGAAGAACGGCGTGAAGAACGCCAAGCAGGTCGAGGCCGGCTACGAGGTGAAGGACACGGCGAACCCGCTGGGCGGGAAGCTCATCCAGTTCGGCGGTGTCTACGGCGAGATCGCCGACCCCGAGGCTGTCGTGGACGGCGTCTTCGCCACCATCAAGGCTGAGTCCGAGAAGGACAAGGACGACGAGGCGGAACTGCTCGGTGAGCCCAAGCCGTACACGCCCGAGGGGTTCGACGGCGCGGTCCTGAAGTGCCAGCAGATCAAGAGCAAGCCGAAGGCCGGTGCCGACGCGGGTGCGGGTCCGACGGAGTTCACGATGTCGGTGTGCGTGTGGGGCGACCACAGCACGCTCGGTTTCGTGATCCCGATGGACATGGCCTCGCTGCTGAGCGGCAAGGGCACCGCCCCGGAGGAGGCCGCTTCCGTCACGGCCAAGCTCCGTAAGGAAGTCCGCGTCAAGCTGTGACCCCCTGAACGGACGAGAGGGGCGCCCCCACCGGGGGCGCCCCTCTTCATGTCCGTACCGCTCAGGCCGACTTCTCGTGCCGCCCGTCGTTCTTCACGATGCGCGGGACCAGCGTCGGGTTCACGTTGTTGTGGACGACGTCTGCCGTGATGACCACGCGGGCCACGTCCTTGCGGGACGGGACCTCGTACATCACCGACATCAGGACCTCTTCCATGATGGCCCGCAGGCCACGCGCGCCCGTGCCGCGCAGGATCGCCTGGTCGGCGATGGCCTCCAGGGACGGGCGGTCGAAGTCCAGCTCCACGCCGTCGAGTTCGAAGAGGCGCTGGTACTGCTTCACCAGCGCGTTGCGCGGCTCGACCAGGATCTTGAGCAGGGCCTCGCGGTCGAGGTTGTGGACCGAGGTGATGACCGGGAGGCGGCCGATGAACTCCGGGATCATCCCGAACTTCACCAGGTCCTCCGGCATGACCTCCTGGAACTGGTCGCTCGCCTCGATCTCCCGCTTCGAGCGGATCGTCGCCCCGAAGCCGATGCCCTTGGCGCCCGCACGCGACTCGATGATCTTCTCCAGGCCGGCGAAGGCGCCGCCCACGATGAAGAGCACGTTCGTCGTGTCGATCTGGATGAACTCCTGGTGCGGGTGCTTCCGGCCGCCCTGCGGCGGGACGGAGGCCGTCGTGCCTTCCAGGATCTTCAGCAGGGCCTGCTGGACGCCCTCGCCCGAGACATCGCGCGTGATCGACGGGTTTTCGCTCTTGCGGGCGACCTTGTCGATCTCGTCGATGTAGATGATCCCGGTCTCGGCCTTCTTGACGTCGTAGTCGGCCGCCTGGATCAGCTTGAGCAGGATGTTCTCGACGTCCTCGCCGACATAGCCGGCCTCCGTCAGCGCCGTCGCGTCGGCGATGGCGAACGGGACGTTGAGCATCCGCGCCAGCGTCTGGGCCAGCAGCGTCTTGCCGGAGCCCGTGGGGCCGAGCAGCAGGATGTTGGACTTCGCCAGCTCGATGGCGTCGTCACGGCCCGCTCCGCCGCCGTTCTCGCCGGCCTGGACGCGCTTGTAGTGGTTGTACACCGCGACCGAGAGGGCCTTCTTGGCCGGCTCCTGGCCGACGACGTAACCCTCGAGGAACTCGTAGATCTCGCGGGGCTTGGGAAGTTCTTCCCAGCGCACCTCACTCGTCTCGGCGAGTTCCTCCTCGATGATCTCGTTGCAGAGGTCGATGCACTCATCGCAGATGTACACACCGGGTCCCGCGATGAGCTTCTTCACCTGCTTCTGGCTCTTTCCGCAGAACGAGCACTTGAGCAGATCGCCGCCATCACCGATGCGTGCCACGAGGTGCTTCCCCTTCGCCTGGGAGCGCTTGGTTCAGCGACTCCTGGTGCCTCATATTCGACGGTACCTTGCCGGGCCCCCCGTTCGGGCCCCCCTTGGCACGGTTCACATGGTCGTGATTCGGCCACGCGGACCGTGCCAGGGGAAGGCCGAGCGTCAGGCTGCCGCGGCGGCCGTGGTCTTGCGGGTCGAGACGATCTGGTCGACCAGGCCGTACGCGAGGGCGTCCTCGGCGGTCAGGATCTTGTCGCGCTCGATGTCGTCGCGGATCTTCTCGATCGGCGTGGAGGAGTGCTTGGCCAGCATCTCTTCCAGCTGGGTGCGCATGCGCAGGATCTCGTTGGCCGCGATCTCCAGGTCGGAGAGCTGCTCACGGCCGGTGCCGCCGGACGGCTGGTGGATCAGCACACGGGCGTTCGGCAGGGCCATCCGCTTGCCGGGCGTACCGGCGGCGAGCAGCACGGCCGCGGCGGAGGCCGCCTGGCCCATGCAGACCGTCTGGATGTCCGGCTTCACGAACTGCATCGTGTCGTAGATGGCCGTGAGGGCGGTGAAGGAGCCGCCCGGGCTGTTGATGTAGATCGAGATGTCGCGGTCCGGGTCCATCGACTCCAGGCACAGCAGCTGCGCCATGACGTCGTTGGCGGAGGCGTCGTCGATCTGCACGCCGAGGAAGATCACGCGCTCCTCGAAGAGCTTCGCGTACGGGTCGTACTCGCGGATGCCCTGCGAGGTGCGCTCGACGAAGCGCGGGATCACGTAGCGGTTGTCCATCGGCGCGCCGGTGTAGAGGCCGCTCGGGGAGAGGTTGTTCTGCATCTGGAAGTTCACCGTCCTGGTGGCGTTCGGCGGGGGCTGGGGCTCTTCAGCGGTCTGCCGGGCTCAGGCGCCCGTGCCGCCGCCGCCGGGAACGCCCGCGGCGTGCGTGATGATGTCGTCGATGAGGCCGTAGTTCTTGGCCTCCTCCGCGGTGAACCAGCGGTCGCGGTCACCGTCGCGAATGATCGTCTCGACGGTCTGACCGGAGTGGTGCGCGGTGATCTCGGCCATGCGCTTCTTCGTACGAAGGAGGTACTCGGCCTGGATCTTGATGTCCGAGGCCGTGCCACCGATGCCGGCGGAACCCTGGTGCATCAGGACGTCGGTGTTCGGCAGCGCGAAGCGCTTGCCGGCGGCGCCGCCGGTGAGCAGGAACTGGCCCATGGAGGCCGCCATGCCCATACCGATGGTGACGATGTCGTTCGGGATGTACTGCATGGTGTCGTAGATGGCCATGCCGGCCGTCACCGAGCCACCGGGGCTGTTGATGTAGAGGTAGATGTCCTTTTCCGGGTCTGCTGCCAGGAGGAGCATCTGCGCGGTGATCTTGTTGGCGATCTCGTCGTCGACCTGCTGGCCGAGGAAGATGATGCGCTCGCCGAGCAGCCGGTTGTAGACATGGTCGCCGAGGCCACCACCGATGGACGGCTCACCCGCGGCGTAAGGCTTCAGATTCGTCACGTATCCACCTGCTCGTCTCCGACGGCGACGGCCGTCTCAGCGTCTCGTTCAGAGGGCAGTGCCCTCGTATTCATGGACCCTAACGCGCAGGTAGGACAACGCCATCCCGGTTCCCGAACTGTTCGCTGGGAGCGCAAGGTTACTGGAGGCTCCAGGGGGCCTGAATACGGGCACGGGCCCGGCGCACAGCAGTGCGTCCGGGCCCGTGGACCAGCGGTTCAGCGTGAGGCCTGGGCCTCTTACTTCTCCTCGGCGACCTCGGCCTCGCCGGTGACGGCCTCGACCGTCTCGGCGGCCGTCTCGGCCTCGTCCTCGTCGTCCTCGAGGTCGACGGTCTCACCGTTGGTGTCGACGACCTTGACGGCCTCGACGACGACCGCGAGGGCCTTGCCGCGGGCGACCTCGCCGACGAGCATCGGCACCTGGCCACCCTCGACGACGGCCTGGGCGAACTGGTCGGGGGACATGCCGGAGGAGGCGGCGCGGCGCATGAGGTGCTCGGTGAGCTCCTCCTGGCTGACGTTCAGCTTCTCCTTGTTGACGAGCTCATCGAGGATGAACTGCGTCTTGATGCCCTTCTCGGCCTGCTCCTTGGTCTCCGCCAGGAACTCTTCCTCGGTCTTGCCCTGGATCTCCAGGTACTTCTCGAGGGTCAGGCCCATCTGGCCGAGCTGGTGGTGCTCCAGGTTGTGCTTGCGGGTGTTGATCTCGTCCTCGAGCAGCTTCTCGGGCATCGGGACGTCCGCCAGCTTGAGGAGCTCGTCGAGGACGCGCTCCTGGGCCTGGGTGGCCTGGTCGAACTGCTTCATGTTCTCGAGGCGCTTGCGGCTGTCGGCCTTGAGCTCGTCGAGGGTGTCGAACTCCGACGCGAGCTGCGCGAAGTCGTCGTCGAGCTCGGGGAGCTCACGGGCGGCGACGGCGGTGACCTTGACGGACACCTCGGCGTCCTTGCCCTCGGCGGAGCCGCCCTTCAGCTGCGAGGTGAAGGTGGCCTCGCCGCCGGCCTCCAGGCCGGTGACGGCCTCGTCGATGCCGTCGAGGAGCTCGCCGGAACCGATGGTGTACGAGACGCCCTGGGCGACGCCGTCCGGGAGGACCTCGCCGTCGACCTTGGCCTCGAGGTCGATGGTGACGACGTCACCGTCGGCGGCGGCGCGCTCGACCGGGTTCGTGGAGGCGAAGCGCTCGCGCAGCTGCTCCACGGACTTCTCGATGTCCTCGTCGGTGACCTCGACCGCGTCGACGGTGACCTCGATGCCGGAGTAGTCCGGGATCTCGATCGTCGGGCGGATGTCGACCTCGGCGGTGAAGGCCAGCAGCTCGCCGTCCTTCAGCTCCGTGATGTCGACCTCGGGCTGACCCAGCGGGTTGACCTCGGCCTCGTTGACGGCCTCGGTGTAGAACTTCGGGAGGGCGTCGTTGACGGCCTCCTCCAGCACCGCACCACGGCCGAACCGCTGGTCGATCACACGAGCCGGGATCTTGCCCTTGCGGAAGCCCTTGACCGTGACCTGCTGGTTGATCTTCTTGTACGCCGCGTCGAGGCTGTCCTTGAGCTCCTCGAAGGGCACCTCGACAGTGAGCCGAACCCGGGTCGGGTTCAGGGTCTCCACGGCGCTCTTCACGGTTCGGTCTCCTTGGTGGCTGATTCTTGGAATCTGCCGTTGCCGCTTGGTGGCGGTTCCGGCCGATCGGCCCGGTCAGAGAGACACACGGGCACGCAGCTTGCATAGTAACCGCAAGCGGGATGAGGCCCACAACGCGATCTTGTGATGCGTGATCTCGGTGGTCGGGGTGGCGGGATTTGAACCCACGGCCTTCCGCTCCCAAAGCGGACGCGCTACCAAGCTGCGCCACACCCCGTCGGTGCGACACGTAGGGTACATGCACGGAGACAGTGCGACGCCCCCTCTTTATGGGGCGTGCGGGGACCGCCCATGACCCGCTACGATGCTGTCCGTGCCGCGGCCCTCGTGACCTGCGGCGCGTCCTTTGCGGGCGTAGCTCAATGGTAGAGCCCTAGTCTTCCAAACTAGCTACGCGGGTTCGATTCCCGTCGCCCGCTCTTCCGGCCTCGGGGCCGGGCCGGAGATCACTCCTCCGGCCCGGCCCCGAGGCGTTTTCCGTTCCACGGCCGCAGGATGGGCACTGTCCCCTTTTCCCTTTGTCACTGCCGCACCGGAGGCAGCCGTGAAGGATCTGAAGTTCGAGCAGAGTCACCCGATGACAGTGATCGAGGCGGCGGAAGTGCTGGAGGAGCTCGCGAAGGGGATGAGGCATGGCGGCGTGGTGGAGCTGTCGCTCATCACCGGAGAGCTGACCGTGCGGATCCCCGACGAGCTCTGGGCGGAGGTCGAGTGGGAGGTCGGCGACGGGAAGATCGAGCTGGAGATCGAGTTCAGCTGGCCCCTGGGGAGCCCGCGAGAGGCGCCCGCCGCGACCGCGCCGACGGCGGAGAAGCCCGCGAAGGCCGCGAAGCCGGCCAAGGCCGCCAAGGCAGCGAAGCCCGCGCGGAGCCGGAAGGCGGCGCCCGCCAAGCGCGCGCGGAGCGGCGCCGGCGGGAGCCCGCGGACGAAGCGGGCGGCGGCGAAGAAGGCCTGATTGGCGCGGCTCGGGATCGGCTCGGGATCTGCTCGGCTGAGACTCCGCTGAGACTGACCCGGCAGAGTCTCGGGAGCGGGTCAGAACTTGATGGAGCCCAGCGTCTGCGTTATCGAGTCCAGGAAGCGCTGGATGTCGTCGGCCATGCCCGTGGAGGCGAGGAAGAAGCCGAAGAGCACGGCGACGACGGCCGGGCCGCCCTTCAGGCTCCCGCCGCGGATCAGCACCACCAGGACGATCGCCAACAGCAGCACCACGGATAGCGAAATGGCCATACTGATCACACCCTCGGTCGGTCCCACCTAGCCGCCCGGGAGCGCACGTCACAAAGCACCCCCGCTGCATCCATCGTGCCACCAACTTCTTGCCCACCGACGCCGGGTGACGAATCGTCGACGTAGGAATCGAGCCAACCCGCGCGCTTTTCGTCTTGATCGTTTCGTGCGGAGCGCGGTCCCCGTCAGTCGGTGGAGAGCCCGAGCAGTCCCCGTACGGTGGCGTACTTGCCGGTCAGCCGGGTGCGGGTCGGCTCGTCGAGAACGGCGAGGCGGGCCGGGTCGGCGTTGTGCGCGAGGTCGGCCTCTTTGACGAGAAGGGCGCCGGGGACCGCCAGGATCCGCCGGGTGTACGACTCGAGTTCCTCGCCCGGCCGCTTGGTGAGGGCGAGCACCATGTCCTTGACCGTGCGCGGGAGTTCGGCCGAATCCAGCCACTCGGCGGAGAGTGCGTCGTCCTCGACGGAGTCGTGCAGCCAGGCCGCCGCGATCTGCTCCTCGCTGCCGCCCCGCGCCCGTACCCCCTCGGCCACCGCCCGCAGGTGCTCGGCGTACGGGCGGCCCGCCTTGTCGGTCTGGCCCCCGTGGGCGGCGACGGCGAGGGACTCGACCTGGGCGAGGGTGAGGTACGGCATGGGCCGACTCTACGGCGCCGGGCGGCGCAGCGCGGCGCGTGCGGGCAGGCTCGTGGACAGCAGGCCGAGGGCCACGACGGCGGCCGCGAAGCTGCCGTAGAGGAGCGGCGGGACGGTGGGAGCCGCGCCGGTCAGGCCGTTGGTCATCGGGACGAGCGTGGCCAGGGCGATCCCGGTCCCCAGGGCCAGGCCGGCCAGGGTGACCAGGAGCGCCTCCCAGCGGATCATCCGCAGGACCTGGCGGCGTGTGGTGCCGATCAGGCGGAGCGTGCCGAGCTCGCGGCGGCGGTCGAGGACGGTCATGACCAGGGTGTTGGCGGCGGCGATCGCGGCGAAGCCGCCGAGGACGGCCGCCATCGTGGTGTTGGCCCAGGCGTTCAGTGCGCGCTCGGTGCTCTGCGCGGTGGTCCAGCCGGCGGGGTCGGTGACCGTGCCGAGGCCGGTCAGGGCGGCCGCCGTGCCACCGCGGACGAAGAGTTCGGTGGCGTACGGGGAGGTCACATGGCCGGTCAGGGCGGTGGCGGGCAAGGTGACCTCGGCCAGGCCGAGGCCGCGCGTGTAGGTGGCGACGAGGCGCGGGGTGGCCTTCGTGCCGTCGGGGAGCAGGAGCTCGACGCGGTCGCCGGTCGCCAGGTCCACCGCGTCCGCGAGCCGGGCGTCCAGGGCGACCGTGCCGGGGGTGAGCGCCGCCAGGGAACCCGTACGGACCCCGAGGTCAAGGACCGGGGACGGGTCGGCGGAGACGGCCTGGGCCGAGGCGGTACGGAAGCCCTGGCTGTCGGACGGGAGCAGGACGGAGGTCCGCTGGACCGCTACGGCGGCGGTGACGCCCGGGCCGTCGCCTGCGCGGGCGGCCGCGTCGGTGGGCAGCCCGGCGGGCGCGGTGACGACGTGGTCGGCGACGACGGCGGCGCGCTGCTGGTCGGCGGTGGCGCGGTCGGTGCTGGTGTGCAGGAAGACGAGCGTGGAGGCGAAGGACATCGCGAGCACGATCGGGGTGAGCGCGGAGGCGAGCCGGCGGGCGTTGGTACGGGAGTTGGCGGCGGCCAGGTAGCCGGCGGCGCCGGATCCGCGCAGCGGCAGCCCGAAGAGGCTCGCGCAGAGCCGGGCCAGGAGCGGCCCGAGCAGGGCCACGGCCAGCATGAAGAGCATCACGACGCCGAGGGCCGTGTTGGCGGCGTCCTCGCCGGACAGCGAGGCGGCGACGCCCGCGAGGGCCGCTCCCCCGACGGCGGCGGCGAGGCCGAGCGGCGTACGGACCTTGCCGAGGGCGCGGCGCTCGACGGCGGACTCGGCGAGCGCCTCGCCCGGCCTGGCGCGGGAGGGGCGGCGGGCGGCCAGGAAGCCGGCGAGCAGCGCGGTGGCGACGACGGCGAGGAGCGCGACGGCGAACGGGATCGGGCCGAGGTCGAGGGCGAGGGCCTCGGGGACGGCGCCCTTCTCCTTCAGCTGCCCGAACCACCAGGCGGCGAGCGCGGCGCCGGGCAGGCAGCCGAGGAGTCCGGCGACCGGCGCGACGAGGAGGGCCTCGGTGGCGATGGAGCGCCGGATCTGGCGCGGGGTCGCGCCGATGGCGCGGAGCAGGGCGAACTCGCGGGCGCGCTGGCCGACGGAGAGCGCGACGGTCCCGGCGGCGGTGAAGACCGCGACGAGGGTCGCGATGCCGCCGAAGGAGCCGCCGAGCGCGGTGAGCAGTTCCTTGGCGGCGGGCAGCGCGGCCCCTTCGGCGAGGGCCCGGTCGTCGCCGGTGTGCACCTGGGCGCGGTCGCCGAGGGCGCGGGCCACCTGGGCGGCCAGCGCGTCGGTGCCGGTGCCGGGCTCGGGCAGGACGGCGATGGCGTCGACCGTGCGGGGGTGGCCGGAGAGGGCGAGCGCCCGCGCGTCGGAGAGCCAGACGCCGGGGCTCGCGGTGACGCCGGAGACCGTGAACCCGCGCTCGCCGGCGGGGGTCGAGAGCGTGATCCGCTCCCCCACGCGCGCGGTGGCGTCGGCGACGACGGCCTCGTCGGGGCCCGGGGCCCGGCCCGCGGCGAGGGTCACGTCGGTGAAGGCGGTGGAGGACCAGCCGTGGGCGGTGAGCGTCGCCTTGTCCGTACGGACGGGGAAGGTGACGTCGCCGATCGCGCGGGCGGCCCCCGGGGCCTTGGCGGCCTCGGCGACCAGGGAGGCGTCGAGGCGGGCCCGGTCCGGGACGGCGGCCGACTCGGTCTCCTTCTCGCCGCCCATGGTCACCGTCCGGTGGACCTCCTGGTCGGCGGCGGCGACGACGGGCGCACCCGCGTACCGGTCGGGCGGGACGGTGGCGGTCACGCCGGTCTGGAGGAGGAGACCGCAGCCGGAGACGACGGCGGCTGCCAGGAAGAGGGCGACGAAGGTGCCCACGAAGGACGAGGGCTTGAAGCGCACGGCGGCGCGGGCGAGGCCGTTGGGCCGGAACAGGCGGGACATCAGGCGGCCACCCCGGCGTGCGCGGCGGGCGCGGTGAGCGCGCGCATGCGGTCGGCGATCCGGGCCGGGCTCGTCCGGGGCAGGGTGTCGGCGATGGCCCCGTCGGCGAGGAAGAGGACGCGGTCGGCGTGGGCGGCGGCGACCGGGTCGTGGGTGACCATGACGACGGTCGCGCCGAGGGTGTCGACGGCGCTCCTGAGCAGGGCGAGGACCTCGGCGGCGGTCGTGGTGTCCAGGGCGCCGGTGGGCTCGTCGGCGAAGACGACGTCGGGGCGGGTGACGAGCGCGCGGGCGAGGGCCACACGCTGCTGCTGGCCGCCGGAGAGCTCGGAGGGGCGGCGGGCGCCCTTGTCGCCGAGGCCGACCTGGCCGAGGACCTCGGTCGCCCTGCGCCGGTCGGGCCGCTGCCCCGCGAGCCGCATGGGCAGCAGCACGTTCTGCTCGACGGTCAGCGAGGGCAGCAGGTTGAACGCCTGGAAGACGAAGCCGAGGCGGCTGCGGCGCAGCTCGGTGAGCCGGTTCTCGCTCATCCCGGTGATCTCCGTGCCGCCGAGCCGGACGGAGCCGGCGGTGGGGCGGTCGAGGCCCGCCGCGCACTGCAGGAACGTGGACTTGCCGGAGCCGGAGGGGCCCATCACGGCCGTGTAGCTGCCGCGCGGCAGGGCCAGGTCGATCCCGCGCAGCGCGTGGACGGCGCCCGCGCCGCGGCCGTACTGACGGCGCACACCGGCCAGTTCGACGGCGAGGCCGGTGCCCGCGGGCGGTGCGGGGTGCTCGGAGCGCTTGGCGCGGCGCAGGGCAGCCATGGGGGTTCCTCCATATGTCCGTGACGATGTCTCGAACGTACGGATCGGGGCGGTACGGGAACCATGGCGGCTGCCGGTCGATCTTGGGTGGGGATTCCCCCACCTTCGGCCTTCAGAAGATCGGGCGGTCAGCCCTTGCGGCTGATGAGGAGCAGCGCGCGGTCGTCGTTGACGTCCTTGGCGCAGGCCTCGATCAGGTGCCAGGCCGCGCCCTCGAAGCCGGAGGCGACATAGCGGTCGGCCTCGCCGGTGAGCCGGTCGATGCCCTCGGCGATGTCCCGGTCGGCGGCCTCGACGAGCCCGTCGGTGAAGAGCATCAGGACGTCCCCGGGCCGCAGGGAGCCCTTGACCGGGTGGAACTCGGCGCCGTCGTAGACGCCGAGGAGGGGGCCCTCGCCGGACTTCTCCTCCCAGCGCCCGGTGCCCGCGTGGAGCTGGAGCGCGGGCAGGTGCCCGGCGGAGAGGAGTTCGTAGTCCCCCGACTCCAGGTCGAGGACCAGGTGGATGGAGGTGGCGAAGCCCTCGTCCCAGTCCTGGCGGAGCAGATAGCCGTTGGCGGCCGGCAGGAAGGCGTGCGGGGGCAGCGAGCCGAGCAGCCCGCCGAAGGCCCCGGAGAGCAGCAGGGCGCGCGATCCGGCGTCCATGCCCTTGCCGGAGACGTCCGTCAGCAGGACCTCCAGGGTCCGGCCGCCGTGGGTGCGGGCCGCGACGACGAAGTCGCCGGAGAACGACTGGCCGCCGGCCGGGCGGAGCGCCATCTCGCGGTGCCAGCCCTTGGGGAGCCGGGGCAGGGCGCTCTGGGCCCTGATCCGTTCGCGCAGGTCGAAGAGCATCGTGCCGCCGCGCCGCCACGGCACGCCGACGCGGGCCCGGAACTGGGCGATGAGCAGCCCGAAGAACCCGCAGGCGGCGACGACCAGGACCGTGCCGGGGGTGACCCGGGCAGGACCCTCCGTGTACGGGCCGAGCACGAGGGCCTCGACGATCAGGGCGCCGGCGGCGGCCGCGTACAGGCCGAGGAGGCTCGCGGGGCGCAGCAGCAGTCCGCCGGCGACGATCGGCAGGACGAGCGTGGCGGGCGCGCACCACACCGGGTCGGCCAGGGTGCCGAGGGTGATGGCCGGAATCGTGAGCAGCAGCGCGCCGAAGGCCAGCCAGTCGGAGCCCTCGCCGCGGAAGTAGTCGACGCCGGATCTGCGCAGCGCGACGCGGGCCCGGTGTGCGCTCCTGCGCATCCGGGCCGGGTACGAATCGACACCCGCGCGAGTTCTCATTGGCCTGGACCCTATCCACCCGATAGGACCTCGTGCAGGGGGACCCCTAAGACAATGCGAGCGAAAACGGGTCGCGTCGGGCTCCCGCGCGCTGGTATCGATGGCATATGACGACTGAACTGCGCGTACTCGAACCGGCCGAGTGGGACGAGTGGTACGGGATGCTGGAGCTCGCCTTCGGCGGTGTGACGGAAGCACCGGAGGAGCGTGCGCTGTACCGGAGTCTGACCGAGTGCGAGCGCTCGTACGGTGTCTGGGACGGCGAGAGTTGCGTGGGTACGGCGGGGGCGTTCTCGTTCCGGCTGTCCGTGCCGGGCGGGGCGCTCGTGCCGGCGGCGGGCGTGACGATGGTGGGGGTGGCCTCGACGCACCGCCGTCGCGGGATCCTGACCTCGATGATGCGGCGCCAGCTCGACGACGTACGGGCGGGCGGCGAGGCGCTGGCCGTGCTGACGGCCTCGGAGCCGGAGATCTACGGCCGGTTCGGCTACGGCATCGCCGCGTACACGACGCGGGCGACGATCGACACGAACCGGGTGCGGCTCGGCGTGCCCGAGGGCACGGACGACGTGACGTTGCGGCTGGCCGATCCGGCGAAGGCGCTGGGGGCGTGCGAGGCGGTGTACGCGCGCCGGGTGCCGACCCGGCCGGGGATGCTCGCCCGGCAGCCCGGCTGGGAGAAGCAGGCGCTGCTCGACCCGGCGAGCGACCGGGGCGGCGCGTCGCCCCAGCTGTGCGTGCTCGCGGAGCGGGCCGGGGAGGTCGTGGGCTTCGCGCGGTACGCGATCAAGCCGGAGTGGTCGCCCGCCGGGGCCGAGGGCGTCGTGATCGTGCGGGACCTGGAGGCGCTGGATCCGGCGGCGGAGGCGGCGCTGTGGCGGTTCCTCTGGTCGGTCGACCTGACGTCGACGGTACGGATCCACAGTCGGCCGGTGGACGACGCGTGGCAGCACCTGGTCTCCGACGTGCGGCGCTGCGCGCCGACGCAGCGGGACGGGCTGCACCTGCGTGTGGTGGAGGTGGGCGCGGCGCTGGAGGCGCGGACGTATCAGGCGCCGGTGGACGTGGTGTTCGAGGTCGCGGACGCGTTCTGCCCCTGGAACGAGGGGCGGTGGCGGCTCACGGGCGACGCGAAGGGGGCGGTGTGCGTCCGCACGGACGAGGCCGCTGATCTCGCACTGTCCGTACGGGAGTTGGGCGCCGCGTACCTCGGTGGCGTGAGCCTGACGTCGCTGGCCGCGGCGGGGCGGGTGCGGGAGATCCGGGGCGGGGCGCTGGTGGAGGCGTCGGTGGCGTTCGGCTCACCCGTGGCGCCGTGGCTGCCGCACGGGTTCTAGCGCGGGGCTCGTGGGGCGGCAGGGCGGGCCCGGACGATCGCCCTCCAGGGAGGGGCCGGCGTCAGCGTTGCTGGCAGCCCGGGCACCAGAAGAGGTTGCGGGCGGCGAGGTCGGCGGTGCGGATCTCGCCGCCACAGATGTGGCAGGCCTGCAGGGCCCGGCGGTAGACGTAGACCTCGCCGCCGTGGTCGTCGACGCGCGGCGGTCGGCCCATCGCCTCGGGCATGTGCTCGGGGCGGACGGTGTCGATGCGGTTGTGGCGGACGCCCTCGCGCATCAGGGCGATCAGGTCCGACCACATCCCGTCCCACTCCGCGCGCGTGATGTCCTTGCCCGCGCGGTACGGGTCGATGCCGTGGCGGAACAGGACCTCCGCCCGGTACACGTTCCCGACGCCCGCGACGACCTTCTGGTCCATCAGCAGGGCCGCGATCGTCGTACGGGATCGGGAGACGCGGTGCCAGGCCTTGTCGGCTCCGTCGACGTGGTCACCCTCGCGCAGCGGGTCCGGGCCCAGGCGGTCGTGTATCGCGCGCTTCTCGGGCTCCGTGATCAGGGCGCACGTGGTGGGGCCGCGCAGGTCGACGTACGACTCGGGGTTCGCGAGCCGCAGCCGCACGGTGTCCGTGGGCGGCGGCGCGGGGGCGTCGCCGAAGTTCACCTTGCCGAAGAGGCCCAGGTGGATGTGGACCCAGCCCGTGCCGGCGAAGGCGAGGAAGAGGTGCTTGCCGTGCGCCTCGGTCGACTCCAGGACCGTGCCGTCGAGCAGGGCCGCCGAGTCGGCGAACTTGCCCTGCGGGCTGGTCACCCGCACGGACCGGCCGCCGAACCGTTCCCGGTGGTCGGCGGCCAGTCGGTGGATCGTGTGCCCCTCGGGCATCAGGCCGTGGGCTCCTGCGGGTGGTGGGCCGGGATCGGGGGGAGCTCGCCGGTGGTCTCGTACGCGGTGAGCATCTCGATCCGGCGGGTGTGACGCTCCTCACCGGAGTACGGGGTGTTCAGGAAGATCTCGACGAACTTCGTCGCCTCTTCCTGGGTGTGCATCCGGCCGCCGATGGAGACGACGTTGGCGTTGTTGTGCTCGCGGCCGAGGGCGGCGGTCTGCTCGCTCCAGGCGAGGGCGGCGCGCACCCCCTTCACCTTGTTCGCGGCGATCTGCTCGCCGTTGCCGGAACCGCCGATGACGATGCCCAGGCTGTCCGGGTCCGCGGCCGTCTTCTCGGCGGCACGCAGGCAGAACGGCGGGTAGTCGTCCAGGGCGTCGTAGATGTGGGGACCACAGTCGACGGGCTCGTGGCCATGGGCCTTCAGCCACTCGACGAGGTGGTTCTTGAGTTCGAGGCCGGCATGGTCGGAGCCGAGGTACACGCGCATGGGTCCGAGTGTGGCACGCGAGGGGCTGGGTAGCGGTCAGCGGGGTCGGGGGCAGGACACGACCTTCGTCCGGATCGGTATGGACCTTTGGCCCTTACGCAACGATCCGGAGTCGGGCCTTCCGATCAGCCGGGAGTCCGGGGTTCAATGCTCGGGCTCGTGACCCGAGCGACCGCCACACGTTAGGAAGCGTTCATGAACACGCAGCCGACCCTTGCGAAGGAAGGCGCTGCCACCGGTAACCCCGGTGATTCGCAGTCTTCCGACGGACTCAAGGCCGGTCTCAAGAACCGTCACCTCTCGATGATCGCCATCGGTGGCGTCATCGGAGCCGGACTCTTCGGCGGCTCCGCGGCCGGTATCAAGGCCGCCGGCCCCGGCATCCTGCTGTCGTACGCGCTCGTGGGCACGATGGTCGTCTTCGTGATGCGGATGCTCGGCGAGATGTCCGTCGCCAACCCGACCTCCGGCTCCTTCTCGGCCCACGCCGACCGGGCGCTCGGACGCTGGGCGGGCTTCTCCATCGGCTGGCTGTACTGGTTCTTCTGGGTCGTGGTGCTCGCCGTCGAGGCGACCATGGGCGCGGACATCCTCAATGGCTGGATCCCGACGGTCCCGCAGTGGGCCTGGGCGCTGATCGTGATGGTCGTCCTGACCGTCACCAACCTCGGCTCGGTCGCCTCCTACGGCGAGTTCGAGTTCTGGTTCGCGGGCATCAAGGTCGTCGCCATCGCCGCGTTCATCGTGATCGGCGGACTCGCGATCTTCGGTGTGCTGCCCGGCGCGGACACCTCGGCCGCCGGTCTGAGCAACCTCACCGAGCACGGCGGCTTCCTGCCCAACGGCTACGGCGCGATCCTCACGGGCATCCTGATGGTCGTCTTCTCCTTCATGGGCAGCGAGATCGTCACGCTCGCCGCCGGCGAGTCCTCGGACCCGCGCCGCGCGGTCGCCAAGGCCACCAACAGCGTGATCTGGCGCGTCGGCATCTTCTACCTGGGCTCGATCCTGGTGGTCGTCTCGCTGGTGCCGTGGAACGACCCGTCGCTGGAGAAGGACGGCTCGTACGTCGCGGCGCTGAACTCGATCGGCATCCCGCACGCCGGCCAGATCATGAACGTCATCATCCTGACCGCGGTGCTGTCCTGCCTGAACTCGGGCCTCTACACCGCCTCCCGCATGGCCCACTCCCTCGGCCGCCGCGGTGACGCGCCGAAGGCCTTCGGCCGGACCAACGCGAAGGGCGTGCCGACGGCCGCCATCATCGGATCGGTGATCTTCGGCTTCGTCGCCGTCTTCTTCAACTACAAGTGGCCCGACACCGTCTTCGCCTTCCTGCTGAACGCGTCCGGCGCCATCGCGCTCTTCGTCTGGCTGGTCATCTGCTTCTCGCAGCTGCGGATGCGGAAGATCATCCTGCGGGAGTCGCCGGAGAAGCTGCTCGTGAAGATGTGGCTCTTCCCGTACCTGACCTGGGCGACCATCGCGATGATCGTCTTCGTCCTCGGCTACATGCTCTACAACGGCGGCTCGGCCCGTGAGCAGGTCCTGCTGTCGCTGCTGGTCGCCGGGCTCGTGGTGGCCATCGCCATCGTCCGTGACCGCTTCGGCAAGTCCGCGGAGCCGGCGGACGCCGTGGAGACCGCCGCGAAGGACTGAATGCGGAGTCGAATCCCTGCCTGACGGGTTCCGTCACGCAGGAGCGAAAAGCTCTCCGTGCCCCCAGGGAAACCCCGGGGACACGGAGAGCTTTTTCATGTCGGACGAAGGGTGGGACGAAGCCGGACGCTCAGCCCTTGCGGCCGAGCAGCTTCCACGCGGTCGGCAGCGCGCCCATCGCGAGCGCGGCCTTGAGCGCGTCGCCGATCAGGAACGGGGTCAGGCCCGCGGCGACCGCCTGCGGGAGGGTCATGCCGGTGGCGAAGGCCAGGTACGGCACACCGACCGCGTAGATGACCGCGGAGCCGAGCACCATCGTGCCGGCCGTGCGCAGCACGGAGCGGTCGGCGCCGCGGCGCGCGAGGGCGCCGACGACGGTGGCGGCGAGCAGCATGCCGAGGATGTAGCCGAAGGACGGCATCGCGTAGCCCGAGGACGCCTGGGCGAACCACGGCACGCCCGCCATGCCCACGACCGCGTACAGCGCGAGGGAGAGGAAGCCGCGGCGGGCGCCGAGCGCCGTGCCGACGAGCAGGGCCGCGAAGGTCTGACCGGAGACCGGGACCGGCGAGCCAGGGACCGGGACGGCGATCTGCGCGGCGATGCCGGTGAGCGCGGCGCCGCCCACGACGAGGGCGATGTCCCGGGCGCGGGTGGCCGGGAGCAGGTCGGCGAGGACCGTCCCGGAGCGGAGGGGACGGACGGGGGCGGCGGCGGTGCTCATCGGTACTCCGCGGGGGTGAGGGAGGTCAGGACAGGTTGACCGTAGTCGAGGGGTGAACGCTCGATCACCATCAGCCACCCACAAAGGGGAGGTTGGGCGCTTGGTGGAGATCACACAAAGAACCGGATCCATGCCTCGCGCCACGTGATGCTTGTCACGGCTGGGAGCTGGAGCGGGGGCCATTTTGCGCCAAGGGGTGATCAGCGGAGAGACTGTGGGGTCTCCATAAACGCTTCCGAAATCGCTTCCGAAGGCCCGAGCCCCTCATGCACGACGCACCACCCGCCTCCCCGGCTCCCCTGGCCCCCGAACCGGAGCCGCTCTCCCACGGCCTGAAGCAGCGTCATCTGACGATGCTGGGGCTCGGCGGGGTGATCGGCGCCGGGCTCTTCGTCGGCTCGGGCGCGGGCATCGCGGTCGCGGGGCCCGGGATCGTCCTCTCGTATCTGATCGCGGGCGCGCTCGCCATGCTGGTCATGCGGATGCTCGGCGAGATGTCGGCGGCGATGCCGGCCTCCGGCGCCTTCTCCGTCCACGCCGAGCGGGCGCTCGGCCGCTGGGCGGGCTTCTCGGTGGGCTGGCTGTACTGGTTCCTGCTGGTCGTGGTCCTCGCGGTGGAGGCGACGGGCGCGGCGCAGATCGCGCACGGCTGGGTGCCGGGGGTCCCGCAGTGGGGCTGGGTGCTGATCTTCATGGTCGTGTTCACCCTGGCCAACCTGGCGGCGGTGAAGAACTTCGGCGAGTTCGAGTTCTGGTTCGCGGCGCTGAAGGTCGGCGCGATCGTGCTCTTCCTGATTCTGGGGACGCTCGCGATCGTCGGCTGGCTGCCCGACACTGACCCGGTCGGCATGGCGAACCTTTCCGCCCAGGGCGGCTTCCTGCCCAACGGCTGGGGCGGGGTCGTCTCCGGTGTCCTCGCGGTCGTCTTCGCCTTCGGCGGGCTCGAGGTCGTCACGATCGCGGCCGCCGAGTCGGACGACCCGGCGCGCAACGTGGCCCGCGCGGTGCGCAGCGCCGTGTGGCGCATCCTCTTGTTCTACGTCGGTTCGATGCTGGTCATCGTGACCCTGCTGCCTTGGACCTCGATGACGCCGGGCCAGTCCCCGTACGTCGCCGTCCTCGACTCGATCGGTGTCCCGGGCGCCGGCCAGATCATGAACATCGTGGTCTTCGTGGCGCTGCTGTCGGCGCTCAACGCGAACCTGTACGGCTCCTCGCGGATGGTCTTCTCGCTCGCCGAGCGCGGCGAGGCGCCGAAGGGGCTGCTGAGGGTGTCGGGGGGAGGGGTGCCGCGCCGGGCGGTGCTCGCCTCGGTGGCGTTCGGCTTCGTCTCCGTGCTGCTCAATCTGAAGTGGCCGGATTCCGTCTTCCTCTACATGCTCAACGCGGTCGGCGCGGTGCTCCTCTTCGTCTGGGGTCTGATCGCGGTCTCGCAGCTGCGGCTGCGCCGCCGGATCGAGCGCGAGGCCCCGGAGACCCTGACCCTGAAGATGTGGGGCTTCCCGTGGCTGACCTGGACGGCGCTCGCCGCGATGGCCGCGGTCCTGGTCCTGATGCTGACCGACGACGGGGCCCGGCCGCAGGTGCTGTGGTCGGGCGCTGCCACCGGAGCCGTACTGCTGGTGGCGTGGGTGCGCGAGCTGCGCACGAAGCGGAGGTAATCCTTCACCATGTGTGAAGCTCGTGCCCGTATAGCGGACATCTGTTCCCTGTAAGCGGTGCGTCCACCCAGACTGTGGGCCGTTCCCCCCGTCTCGGCCAATGAACAGGGCTGCCCATGTCACGGACCACCGCGCCCGAGCCCGTCGACCGCAAGGTCGACCAAGCGCCCCCCGCCGAAGGCCTCACGCACGGCCTCAAGCAGCGCCACCTCTCGATGATCGCCCTCGGTGGCGTCATCGGCGCCGGCCTCTTCGTCGGCTCCGGTGCCGGTATCGCCGCCGCCGGTCCCTCGATCGTGGTCGCGTACGCCATCTCCGGGCTGCTCGTCATGCTCGTGATGCGCATGCTCGGCGAGATGTCGGCGGCCAACCCGGCCTCCGGCTCCTTCTCGGTCCACGCCGAGCGGGCCATCGGCCCCTGGGCCGGCTTCACGGCGGGCTGGGCCTTCTGGTTCCTGCTCTGCGTGGCCGTCGGCCTGGAGGGCATCGGCGCGGCGAAGATCATGACCGGCTGGTTCCCCGGCAGCCCTGAGTGGGCCTGGGTCGCTCTCTTCATGCTGGTCTTCTGCGCCACCAACCTGGCGGCGGTGAAGAACTTCGGCGAGTTCGAGTTCTGGTTCGCGGCCCTGAAGGTCGGCGCGATCGTCCTCTTCCTCGGCATCGGCGTGCTCGCCATCGTCGGCGTCCTGCCCGGCACGGACGCCCCCGGCGCCGCGAACCTCACCGGCGACGGCGGCTTCTTCCCGAACGGCTCCGAGGGCTTGATCGTCGGACTGCTCGCCTCGGTCTTCGCGTACGGCGGTCTGGAGACCGTCACCATCGCCGCCGCCGAGTCCGAGCACCCCGTGCAGGGCGTCGCCAAGGCGGTCCGTACGGCGATGTGGCGCATCGCGCTCTTCTACATCGGCTCGATGGCCGTCATCGTGACCCTGGTCCCGTGGGGCGACAAGGCGGTCGTCGAGAAGGGCCCGTACGTCGCCACCCTCGACCACCTGGGCATCCCGGCCGCCGGCCAGATCATGAACGTGGTCGTCCTGATCGCCCTGCTGTCGGCCATGAACGCCAACATCTACGGCGCCTCCCGGATGGCCACCTCGCTGGTCGCCCGCGGCCAGGGCCCGAAGGCGCTCGGCCGGACCTTCGGCGGCGTCCCGCGCCCCGCGGTCCTCGTCTCCTCCGTCTTCGGCTTCGCCTGCGTGCTGCTCAGCTACTGGCGGCCCGACGACATCTTCATCTGGCTGCTCAACACCATCGGCGCGATCATCCTCGTCGTCTGGTTCTTCATCGCCGTCTCGCAGCTGCTGCTGCGCCGCCGCACCGAGCGCGAGGCGCCGGAGAAGCTCGTCGTGAAGATGTGGGCGTTCCCGGTGCTGACCTGGGTGGCGCTCGCGGGCATGGCGGCGATCTTCTTCCTGATGGCCCGCGAGGAGGGCACCCGGGTCCAGCTGTACTGGACCGGCGCCCTCACGGCGCTGCTCGCGGTGGTCGGCTTCGTGCTCCAGAAGAAGAAGGGCGCGCGGGAGCCGCAGGACGCCTGACGTTCAAGGCTTGCTCACCCGAACCCCCGGACCGGTCCTCGGTCCGGGGGTTCGGCGTTTTCCGCCCCGAGTCCTAGGCCCAAGGACTGATCAACTCGGGGTGGTCCTGCTGTTAGCCTGCACCTGCATATAGGTTGCAACAAGCATCAGTAGCAGCGAGAGGCTCGGCACATGGCGATCTACACCCTTCCGGAACTGCCGTACGACTACGCGGCGCTGGAGCCGGTGATCAATCCGCAGATCATCGAGCTGCACCACGACAAGCACCACGCCGCGTACGTCAAGGGCGCCAACGACACCCTTGAGCAGCTGGAAGAGGCGCGCGACAAGGAGCAGTGGGGCTCGATCAACGGCCTGGAGAAGAACCTCGCGTTCCACCTCTCCGGCCACATCCTGCACTCCATCTACTGGAACAACATGAACAGCCCGAAGGACGGCGGCGGCGGCGAGCCGCTCGCGGCCGACGGCATCGGTGAGCTCGCCGACGCGATCACCGAGTCCTTCGGTTCCTTCGCGAAGTTCAAGTCCCAGCTGACCAAGGCCTCCGCGACCACCCAGGGCTCCGGCTGGGGTGTCCTCGCGTACGAGCCGATCAGCGGCCGACTGATCGTCGAGCAGGTCTACGACCACCAGGGCAACGTCGGCCAGGGCTCCATCCCTGTCCTCGTCTTCGACGCCTGGGAGCACGCCTTCTACCTTCAGTACAAGAACCAGAAGGTCGACTTCATCGACGCCATGTGGCAGGTCGTCAACTGGCAGGACGTGAACAAGCGCTACCAGGCGGCCAAGACCTCCGTACCGCTGATCTCCTTCTGATCCGCCGCCCGGTCCCCCTCGGGGCCGGACCCCGCTCGTCCTGCTCGTGATCGTCTTCTCAACCTTCACTTGCAGGCGGATGAAAGAAGAACCCCCGCGATGACAGGAATCGCGGGGGTTCTTCCGTGTGGGGGAGCGGGAGCGACTACTCGAAGCTCGGGGCCGCCGTCCGCGTCCGCTTGATCTCGTAGAAGCCGGGGGTCGCCGCCACCAGCAGTGTGCCGTCCCACAGCCGGGCCGCCGCCTCGCCGCGCGGGGTCGGCGTCACGACCGGGCCGAAGAAGGCGACCTCTTCGCCGTCGGCGCCCGGGACGGAGATGACCGGCGTGCCGACGTCCTGGCCGACCCGCTCGATGCCCTCCTTGTGGGAGGCGCGCAGCTCGGTGTCGTACGTGTCCTTGTCCGCGTACTCCGCCAGGTCGGCCGGCAGGCCGACGTCCGCCAGGGCGGCGGCGATCGCCTCGCGCGTCGGGCCCTCGCCGTTGTTGTGGAAGCGGGTGCCGAGCGCGGTGTAGAGCTTGCCGACGACCTCGTCGCCGTGCAGCTGCTGGGCCGCGACCACCACGCGGACCGGGCCCCAGGCCTTGGTCTCCAGCATGTCGCGGTACTCGGCCGGGAGCTCGTCCAGCTTGTCCTCGTTGAGGACGGCCAGGCTCATCACCTTCCACCGGACGTCGACCGGGCGGACCTTCTCGACCTCCAGCATCCAGCGGGAGGTCATCCAGGCCCAGGGGCAGAGGGGGTCGAACCAGAAGTCGGCGGTGGTCCTGCTCTCGGACATGTCACTCCTCGTGGATGGATACCGTTGCGCCGCCTGGAGCAACGCCACGACCCGACCGGGGCATTCCCCGAGTGCCGCGTGACAGTGGCACATGGGAGGATCGGTGCTGTTTCGAACGAGCCACGAAGGAGTGACTGTGCCCGGTGAGAATCTGTCCCGCGACGAGGCCCGCGAGCGGGCCGAGCTGCTGTCCGTCGACGGGTACGAGGTCGCCCTTGACCTGCGCTCGGCGGTCGGGGAGTCGAGCGAGGAGGTCCGCACCTTCCGCTCGGTGACGACGGTCCGGTTCCGCCGTACGGGCACGGGCACCACCACCTTCGTGGACCTGATCGCCCCCGCCGTCACGTCGGTGGAGCTGAACGGCCGCGCGCTCGACCCGGCCGTCGTCTTCGACGGCGCGCGGATCGCCCTGGACGGCCTGGCCAACGAGAACGTGCTCGTCGTGGACGCGCGGTGCGCGTACAGCAGGACCGGCGAGGGCATGCACCGCTTCGTCGACCCGGAGGACGGCGAGGTCTACCTCTACACGCAGTACGAGCCGGCCGACGCCCGCCGCGTGTACGCCACCTTCGAGCAGCCCGACCTGAAGGCCCCGCACCTCTTCTCGGTGACGGCGCCCGAGGGCTGGACGGTGTGGAGCAACGGCGCCGGGGAGCGGGACGCCGAGGGCGTGTGGCGGTTCGCGGAGACGGCGCCGATCTCGACGTACATCACGTGCGTCGTCGCCGGGCCGTACCACTACGTCACGGACGTCTACAGGCGTGGCGACCTGGAGATTCCGCTCGGCGCGATGTGCCGCAAGGGGCTCGCGAAGCACTTCGACGCGGACGACGTCTTCCTGATCACCAAGCAGGGCTTCGACTTCTTCCACGACAACTTCGACTTCCCGTACCCCTTCGGGAAGTACGACCAGGCCTTCGTCCCCGAGTACAACCTCGGCGCGATGGAGAACCCGGGCATGGTGACCTTCCGCGAGGAGTACATCTACCGGGGCAAGGTCACGCAGGCCGCGTACGAGCGCCGGGCCAACGTCATCCTGCACGAGATGGCGCACATGTGGTTCGGCGACCTGGTCACCATGGTGTGGTGGGACGACCTGTGGCTGAAGGAGTCCTTCGCGGACTTCATGGGCTCCTTCTCGCTGGCCGAGGCGACCCGGTTCACCAACAGCTGGGTGACGTTCGCCAACAACCGCAAGTCCTGGGCGTACCGCGCCGACCAGCTGCCGTCCACGCACCCGATCACGGCCGACATCCGTGACCTGGAGGACGCCAAGCTGAACTTCGACGGCATCACGTACGCCAAGGGCGCGTCGGTCCTGAAGCAGCTCGTGGCGTACGCGGGGCGGGAGGCGTTCCTGGAGGGCGCGCGCCGCTACTTCAAGCGGCACGCGTACGGGAACACGCGCCTGGCGGACCTGCTGTCCGTCCTGGAGGAGACCTCGGGGCGCGACATGAAGGCGTGGTCGCGGTCCTGGCTGCAGACCTCGGGCGTCAACACGCTGACGCCGGAGGTGACGTACGACGCGGAGGGCCGGATCACCGAGCTGGCCGTCGTCCAGGGCGGCGACGAGCTTCGCCCGCACCGGGCGGCCGTCGGCCTGTACAAGCTGTCGGTGGACGGCGAGCTCGTGCGGTACGCGCGGGCCGAGGCGGACGTCGTCGGCGCGCGGACGGTCGTGGCCGAGCTGGCCGGGTCGGACCGGCCCGACCTGGTGCTCGTCAACGACGACGACCTGACGTACTGCAAGGTCCGGTTCGACGAGGGTTCGCTCGCGACGCTGCGGGCGCACCTGGGCGACATCACGGACCCTCTGGCGCGGGCGCTGTGCTGGTCGGCGCTGTGGAACCTGACGCGGGACGGGCTCATGCCCGCCCGGGACTTCGTCGCGGTCGCGCTCGGCTTCGCGGGGCGCGAGACGGAGATCGGCGTGCTCCAGATGGTGCACGCCTGGGCGCGCTCGGCGGTCACGCACTACGCGGCGCCCGCGTGGCGCGCGGAGGGCGGCCGGCTGCTCGCCGAGGGCGGGCTGCGGGAGCTGCGCGTGGCCGAGCCGGGCAGCGAGCACCAGCTGACGTGGGCGCGGTTCTTCGCGGCCGTGGCCGCGTCGGACGCGGACTTCCAGCTTCTGGGCGGCCTGCTCGACGGTACGGCGAAGATCGACGGCCTGGACGTCGACCAGGAGCTGCGCTGGGCGTTCCTGGAGCCGCTGGCCACGCACGGCCGCGCGGACGAGGCGCGGATCGGCGAGGAGCTGGCCCGCGACGACACGGCGACCGGCAAGCGCCACCAGGTGCGCTGCCTGGCCGCACGGCCCTCTGCGGCGGTCAAGGCGCAGGCCTGGGCGCAGGTCGTCGAGTCGGACGCGCTGTCGAACGCGCTGGTGGAGGCGACGATCGCGGGCTTCGTCCAGCCGTCGCAGCGGGGGCTTCTCGCGCCGTACGCGGAGAAGTACTTCGCGGCGATCGAGCGGATCTGGGCGGACCGGTCCATCCAGATCGGCATGGACGTCGTCCGCGGCCTGTTCCCGGGCCTCCAGGACGACGAGTCGACGCTCGCAGCGACGGACGCGTGGCTGGCCGCGCACGAGACCGCGGCGCCGGCGCTGCGCCGCCTGGTCCTGGAGTCCCGGGACGACCTGGCGCGGGCCCTGCGGGCGCAGGGGTGTGACGGGGGCGCGGGCGCGTAGGGCGTGAGCCCGTCGTGGGGGGGGGGCCAGGGAGGCGCCCCCCCCCCAAAGCGACCGGCCGATGAGAACGAAACGGCAGGGTAGAAACGGGGAGGTGTTGCGGGGTTTG